>DASXND010000206.1:0-3513 GCA_036495265.1 Dyella sp. | reverse complement strand
ACGGCGCCGGCCGGTTGATCCTGCGGCTGCGCATCAGCCGGCCCGGAATTGCCGCTACAAGCCGCCAGCAGCAGCGCTGCCAGGCCCGGAATCACACGCTTATTCATCGACAACCCCTATCAAACAGAACAAAAAGCGCCTGCACAGCAGGCTAGCACGCAGCTTGCCGGCCGCCACGTATACAAATGGTGGATGGACGGCACCCGGTTGCGCCGCTCATCATGCCCCGACGGGTATACCGGCAAGGACTTGATCGCGGCGGTTTGTGGCAGGAAACCACACGACCCTAAAGTCGGACTTTTCATTTCGCTAAATGAGGCCTGCGCCAGCTCAGTAGTGGATCACCGAGCGGATCACCTTGCCCTCGTGCATCAGGTCGAATGCTTCGTTGATGCGCTCCAGCGGCAAGACTTCGGTAATCATCTCGTCGATCTTGATCTCGCCGGCCATATAGCGATCCACATAACCGGGCAGCTGCGTACGCCCCTTGACCCCGCCGAACGCCGATCCGCGCCACACGCGTCCGGTCACCAGTTGGAACGGTCGCGTGCTGATTTCCTGTCCCGCACCGGCGACGCCGATGATGATCGACTCGCCCCAACCCTTGTGGCAGCACTCCAGGGCCGAACGCATCACCTGCACGTTGCCGATGCACTCGAACGAGTAATCCACGCCGCCGTCGGTCAGGTCGACGATGACCTGCTGGATCGGCGTGTCCGGGTAATCCTTCGGGTTGATGAAGTCCGTCGCGCCCAGCGCCTTGGCCATGACGAACTTGTCCGGGTTGGTATCCACCACCACGATGCGCCCGGCCTTCGCCATCACCGCGCCCTGCACTACCGACAGGCCGATGCCGCCCATGCCGAACACGGCCACGCTCGCACCCGGCTCGACCTTGGCGGTGTTGAGCACCGCGCCGATGCCCGTGGTGATGCCGCAGCCGAGCAGGCAGACCTTTTCCAGCGGCGCCGCCTTGTTGATCTTGGCCAGCGAAATTTCCGGCAGCACGGTGTACTCGCTGAAGGTGCTGGTGCCCATGTAGTGCAGCAACGGCTTGCCGTTGAGCGAGAAGCGCGAGGTGCCGTCGGGCATCAAGCCCTTGCCCTGGGTGACGCGGATCTTCTGGCACAGATTGGTCTTGCCCGAGAGGCAGAATTTGCACTCGCCGCATTCGGGCGTGTACAGCGGAATCACGTGATCGCCGACTTTAAGCGAGGTTACGCCTTCACCCACTTCTTCCACGATGCCGCCGCCTTCGTGGCCAAGAATCACCGGGAACATGCCTTCCGGATCGGCGCCCGACAAGGTGAAAGCGTCGGTATGACACACACCCGTCGCCACGATGCGTACCAGCACTTCGCCCGCCTTGGGGCCAGCGACGTCGACTTGTTCGATGGTGAGGGGCTTGCCTGCTTCCCAGGCGACGGCGGCGCGAGATTTCATGGGGTTTACTCCGGGGGATCGGGGGGATGCGAAGGGGAATGATGACGTTTTGGCGCGCGATGGGAAACCTCGCGATGGGTCGGGGATGGGTGGGCCCCGAGGTCAAAAGGGCAGGAGCGCACCCTGTGCGCGACAAACCGGCAGGACTGCCGGTTTGCACAGCGCATGCTGCCCGCAGGGCGAGGGCCAAGGATGGCCCGAGTGAAAACCAACGCAGCGATAAAGCCGTGATCCCGCACAGGGTGTGCTTCTACACAAAGGAATCGAGGGCTGCGCTTTTCTGGCCCACGGACGACGTTGCGTACGACATCGTCTTCGCATAGGCCGCTGCCTCCTCATGCAGCCAATCGCGAAAAATCCGCAGGCTTGCGTGATCCCGCGCCCGTTCCGGATAGACCAGGAAATAGGCCTCCGGAATCTGCAGGTAGCGGTTGCCCAACACCTGCAGCAAGCCCGCCTCGATCATCGGCCGCGCCATCACCATGCGTCCCAAGGCCACGCCCATGCCTTCGCTAGCCGCGCGCTGCAAGGCGTCGGTATTGTCGAACTGCGCCACGTAACGTCGCGGCGGCTGGCCGCCGGTGGCGGTAAACCAGTCACGCCAACGATCACCGGGATCACCCAGCAGCGGCCACTTGGCGAGATCGGCGGGATCGACGCCACGCATGCGTTCCAGCAAGGCAGGCGCCGCTACCGGGGCAATCCACTCGTCGAACAGGCGCTCGGTGACGAGGCCCGGCCAGGGGCCGCGGCCGTAGCGCATGGCGGCATCGACCGGATCCCGATCGAAGTTGACCAGTTCCACGCTCGATTGCAGGTTGAGCTCCAGCTCGGGATGCGCCGCCACCAGGCGCGCCAGACGTGGCACCAGCCAACTCGACATCACGCCGGGAATGGCGCTGAGCGTCAGCGCTTCCTCGCGACGGACGCGGTAACCCGACAGGGCGCGGTCGATGCCTTCGAAGTGATGCCCCACCGCTTCCATCAGGCGACGTCCCTCGGGGGTGAGTTGCACGCCACGAGGGCCACGATCGAACAGCCTGCGCTCCAGCCGCTGTTCCAGTTGGCGTACCTGGTGGCTGAGCGCACTGACGGTGAGGTTGGCCTGTTCGGCGGCGCGAGAGAGGTTGCCCAGGCGGCCGACCTGCACGAATTGTTGGAGCAGATCCAGCGAGATGCGCGCCATATTGAAATTTCCTCAAGCCTGGCTTGTGAATATATCGCTTTTAGGCGGGGTGCGAGCCTCCTATCTTGAGCGCACCACCACACATGGCAACACGAAGGGAGGATGTCATGAGCTCGCTCTGGACTGACCTGTTGTTCATGCACGGCCACATCACGAATGTCGACTTGGCGCGTCGGTTGGCCGAAATGCCGAAATCCGACAAGAAGCCCACCGGCAAGCGGCGGCGTGCGCCCTTGCTGGCTCGACGTTCCGCAGACAAGCGGCGCCCTGGCTTGGCTGCTGGCGACTGCCTGCCGACTTGATTCGCCGCGGATCCGCTACCACGTCGACCGGGTACGCCCGTCGCATTCCGCGGCGGGCCTGGTAGCAAGGACCCCGCCCATGCCACTGCGCCAACTCGGCCGATCCGCACTCTCCGTCGCACCGCTCGCCTTTGGTGGCAATGTGTTTGGCTGGAGTGCGGACGAACAGCGTTCGTTCGAACTGCTCGATGCGTTCGTCGACGCCGGCTTCAACCTCATCGATACCGCGGATGTTTATTCGGCCTGGGTGCCAGGTAATCGCGGCGGTGAGTCCGAGACCATCATCGGCAAGTGGCTCAAGCGCAGCGGCAAGCGCGACAAGGTGGT
Organism: Dyella sp.; assembly: GCA_036495265.1. GTDB lineage: Bacteria > Pseudomonadota > Gammaproteobacteria > Xanthomonadales > Rhodanobacteraceae > Dyella. The sequence continues at coordinate 255 of DASXND010000206.1, read as the reverse complement.
GATCGCCACCAAGGTGGCGAAATGGGCCGAGCATCCGGGCCTGTCGCCGATGAACATCAACCAGGCCGTCGACGGCTCGCTCAAGCGGCTGCAGACGGATCACATCGATCTGTACCAGGCCCATGAAGACGACGCGACGGTGCCGCTGCATGAAACCCTGGGCGCGTTCGCACGGCTGATCGAGCAGGGCAAGGTGCGCGTGATTGGCGCATCCAACTATGGTGCCGATCGCTTCGGCGAAGCGCTTGCCGTTTC
>DASXND010000205.1:0-4583 GCA_036495265.1 Dyella sp. | reverse complement strand
GAAAAGACCTGGCTCAATCACGCGGACCTCGCCAACGGCGCCGAGCTGGTATTCCAAATGGGGCCGCAGCCATCGCGCTGGGGCACGATGGGCGACGATGCCCGGCTGCCGTCGCTGACGCAGGGCGATAAACCGCCTGCGTCGTTGGTCGATCTCGTGGACGCGGTGAAGTCACAGGTAACGGTCGAAGGCGACGACCCTGCCGCCCGGGCGGTCAGCGACAACACATCGGAGACCGAGGCAGTGTTGAAGGGTGCGAAGCCCACCGTACAGGTGCGCTTCGACACCGCGCAGCGGGTGCTGATGTATACGATCACGTCCGCGGCAAAAGAGGGTCAGGACCCTCGCAGCTGGACGCTGGAAGGCTCGTCCGATGGCGTGCACTGGACCACGCTGGATCAGCGTCGTGACGAATCGTTCGGCTGGCGTCGGCAGACGCGTGTTTTTGGGGTGACCCGTCCAGGGGACTTCACCTACTACCGCTGGCGCATCAAGCAAAATGCGGCGACGCATGGCGTCGCCGTGTCCGAGATTGAGTGGCTGGGGTATCCACCCGTGAGCCTCCCGCCGCTGTAGGAGCGCACCCCATGCGCGAAAAACCTACCGGGCCTCGCGAGTCTCCAAGGGTCTGAGGCCTGACAGGCGTGGGCGTGCCATTCACTCTCTTGGCGCGCGCTGATGGGTTCGGCCTTTCGGCTCGGGGTAGAGACGAAGAAAATCTTCGGCGGCCTTTGCGACGCGGCGATCAATCTCCGTCTTGCCTGGTGCCTCTCGTATGCGCAGCAGGATGCTCACCATCAGATCACCCCAGAGTAGCGAGAGGTAACGGCTAGCCATTTCGCCCGGGGCATCCGCGCCGATCAGTCCCGCAGACTGCGCCTGTACCAGGATGCTTTGCACGGCGGTTCGTATCGACTGGCGAGCGGTTTCTAGCGTGCCGGCGACCTCGGGCGCACGTTGGGCCTCCATGATCGCGAGCCGAAACACGGCCATCACGGCAGGATGGCTGACCTCGCGCAGTACCATCGCGCCGAGCTTGGAAAGCATGGCCGCCAGCTCTTCACGATGGGACGGCGGCGGCAGCTGGCTCGGCAAGTGCATGCGTCCTGCTCGATCGGCGATGCACGCAGCGAGCATCGCCTGCTTGTTGCCGAACAGGGCGTACAGCTCCCGCTTCGATGCTTGAGCACGCGTTGCGATCTTCAGTGTGCTCGCCTCGGCGTAGCCGAGCTCCATGAACGTCTCCATCGCGGCGTGCAAGATTCGCTCGCGCAACGGCTGCGGGCCCGATTCGACGTTTGCCTGCTTCTTCACAAAAAATCCCTTGCGTTGGTACCGGATGGTACCGTAGCATACGCTCACTGGTACCGCTCGGTACCAGCCCCATCCAGTGCATCTGGGATGAGGCGTTGGACAGCGCGCGGCCGCGATCGCGCTGCGGTGTTCGAGGCAGCGGCAACTAACAGCTGATGGGAGTCCAACATGTCTCCGGCCAACGTCTTTACCGTGCATCTCGTTCTTGGCTACGTCGCCTGGCTGCTCTGCTATCGCGTCTACATCTGGCCGCGACTCAACTCAATGGACCGGGTCGATGCGCAGCGTGCCATCGCGACCTTGCATAGCTTCCGATTCTTCGGTCTCGTCTTCGTGGTTCCCGGCGTCGTCGGATCCCACCTACCGTCTGGCTTTGCTGCATTCGCCGCGTACGCCGACTTGGCAACCGGGTTGCTTGCGATGCTCGCGCTACTCACGGTTGGGGTGAGGCCGCTCTTTTGGCTGTTCGTCGTCGCTTTCAATATCGTCGGGATGGTCGATTTAGTCCTCGACTATTACCACGCCATTCAAGCCAATCTTCCCGCGGTGGCCGGGGAGCTGGGCGCGGCCTATGCGATTCCGATCATCTATGTGCCCTTGCTGATGATCACGCATATCGCCGCGTTCTACATGCTGGTGCGTCCTTCGACTCGCCACGCACCGGTGCAGGCCGTGGCCAAGGCAGATGTTGCTGCCCTTGAAGTATTTCGTCGAGTTGAGCCCTAGCTCATCCCGTCGGGGTGCGCCGCAAATCGTTGGCGTCCGCGGTGTGGAAATGGCGCCTGAAGGCGACTTCGCCCGACGGCGCCTCCTCCAGTTCGCGTGCATAGCGATGGCCGGCGTAGATCGCGTGGGCGATCAGGCCGGGCGCTTCGGCATCGCCGATGCAGCGTAGCGAGCGGACGCCGGCATTCGCCCAGTCGGCTTCGCGTTGCAGCAGCTCCTGGTACAACGCGTCGTGGGGCAGGCGCGAGGTGACCAGGACGATGGCATCGCAGGCGCGTTCATGCTTTTGGCCGTCCCAGCCGTTTTCCAAGGTCAGGGTGGTGTCGTCGAAGGCGGTGATGTTGTGCGACACAATCACCTCGATACCCTGTTTGGCCATGTGCTTGCGGATATGGCGATAATCGAGCGTGTTCACGCTCCAGGGCGCAACGCTGTCCTCCGGCGTCACGTAGGCGACATCACAACCTTGCTGGTGCAGCAGGTCGGCCGCGATGCTCGCGTGGTAGAAGCCGTCGTCGTCGAACACGACGACGCGCCCACTCGGCATGCGGCCATCCAGCAAGTCGTCCGGCGTGTACACGCGGGGGTTGTCGGCGAGATTTTCGATGCCCAGGCCGTTGCTGCGCCCGAAGCCGTCGCGGCGCCAATGGCAGCCGGTGGCGAGCACGACATGTTCGGCGCCGAAGTCCAGCACGTCCTGTGCGCTGAGCACGGAGTCGAGATAGAGCGATACGTTGGTGAGCTTGCCGATCTGGCCGACACGCCAGTCGCGCACGCGCGCCCATTCGGCCAGGCCCGGCAGGCGCGCTTCGCGGGTGACGCGACCGCCCAGTTCGCGGCGTGCCTCGGCGAGGCTGACCTCGTAGCCGCGCTGGCCAAGTGCACGTGCCGCCTCGAGGCCGGCGGGGCCGCCACCGACCACCAGCACGCGACTCGCCGTGCGACGGGGTTGGATGCGCTCGGGATGCCAGCCCTTGCGCCACTCTTCGCCCATGGTCGGATTTTGCGTACAGCGGATCGGTGAGATGGTCATGTCGCCGGATACGCAGATGTTGCAGCCGATGCATTCGCGGATGTCGTCGGCGCGTCCTTCCTCGATCTTGCGGGGCAGGAACGGATCGGCGATGGACGGGCGGGCGGCGCCAATCATGTCGATCACGCCACGGCGGATCTGCGACACCATGGTATCGGGCGAGGTGAAGCGGCCGACGCCGACGACGGGTTTGGTAGTGGTTTTCTTGACGAAATCGATGAAGGGTTCCTGCGCGCCTTCGGCGGCGAAGCGCGAGGGCACCGAGTCGTTGTACCAGGCGGCGAGATTGACGTCCCACAGGTCGGGAAGCTCGGCCAGCAGGCCGACGATGTCCTGTGCCTCGGCCAGTTCGACGCCGCTTGGACCGAGCAGTTCGTCGGTAGCGAAGCGCAGGGCGACGGCACAGGTATCGCCGACGGCGTCGCGCGTGTCGGCAAGCACTTCGCGCAGCAGGCGCACGCGATTCTCCAGCGACCCGCCGTATTCGTCGCTGCGCTGGTTACGGCGGCGCTGCAGGAAGTGCATCGGCAGCGAGAGGTCGTGCGCGGCATACACGTAGATGATGTCCATGCCCGCACGCTTGCCGCGCAGGGCGGCTTCGCGGTGCCAACGCCGGTATTCGCGGATGTCATGTCGAGTCATCGCCCGCGCCTGCGACGGGTAGCCGTATTTCGACACCTGATGCGAAGGGGCCAGCAGCACTTCGCGCGAGTACAGGTTCGACGCGGTGGGGCCGTTGTGCGACAGCTCCACCGCGGCCAGCGCGCCGTGCGCGTGCACCTTGTCGCACATCAGCGCCAGTGCGGGGATGTCGCGGTCATCCCACAGTCGCGCCTCCACGTATGGCGTGAGGTCGCTGCTGGGATGGATCTCGCACTCCTCGGTCGAGACCACGGCCCAGCCGCCCTCGGCCTTGATCTCGCGCATCGCCGCATGGGCCAGCGGCATCGCGTGACCCATGCCATTGCAATGCGGCACCTGGAAGAAGCGGTTCTTGGCGGTTACCGGGCCGATCTTCACCGGGGTGAAGAGGATGTCGTAGCGGGGATCGCGCATGGTGAGAGCCTGTTCAATTGCGGCACGTGGGCCGCGCCGGGGTCTGTTGGCGCGCCAGCCAGGGAAGTACGAAGCAGTGTATGTCGATACGCGCCCGAGTGATGACGCAGGAGAGCGGGCCAACAGGCCCGGCCCTTAGACCTTGATAGGGGCGACGGCGTGACGCCGCAGGCGCATATACGCATACAGCGGCAAACCCGCAGCCATCAGGGCGAGGGCGAGCAGGAACGGCTCCTCGCCGCTGCCAATGAAGGCGAACACCACATAGAGCGCACCGGTGATGGCGACCAGCAGCGCGCGCCGTCCGATCTGGGGTGCCGCGCCGCGACGCCACAGCACGACGAGCGCGAGCGAGCAGCACAGATAGAGCGGCAGGTTGGCGGCGGTCACGACCCGGGTGAGGAAGGTGAAGGCGGCCACCAACGAGCTGCTGTAGCTCATCCAGATCATGATC
>DASXND010000204.1:0-26477 GCA_036495265.1 Dyella sp. | reverse complement strand
TGAGGTCAAGGACAACATGGCGAGTTGCCCGATCCTTGCGGACCTCGTCAGCTCATCCCCAGACGTGCTCTCGGCCACACTTTCATTCCTGGCGCCACGCAAGCACATTCCGCGACACAACGGCCCGTTCAGGGGCATCCTGCGCTATCAGCTCAATCTGGAAGTACCCACCGACGCCCAGGGTCGGCCGACGGCTGTGCTCTGGCTGGCTGGCCAGGAACATCGCCTGGGCAACGGCGAGCATCTGTTATGGGACGACACGTTTCCGCACGAAGTGTGGAATCACAGCGATCAGACGCGTATCGCGCTGCTACTGGACGTGCGTCGCCCCGATATGCCGCTGGATCTGCGTTTGTTGTCGCGCGCCGTCACGGCGGGCGTAGGGATGGTGGCGCGCTGGCGGGGCTTTGCCTGAGCCAGCGCACCCAAGGCGGGAGATGCCTTGCGCACTCGGGATTGCCGACCGCTCACGCGGACGGCAATCCCGCTGACCGCTTCGGTTAAGCGCGGCGCCCCGTCTCGAACAGGAACCACACGCGGCGCTCAGCCTCGTCGATCCAGTTCTCCAGCAGGCTGGCTGTGGCGACGTCGCCATAGCTATCGCACAGCTCGTGTGTGATGCGCATATACCCAGCCAGTTGAACACTGTCCTCGCGCAGCTCGGCCAGCATGTCGTCGGGCGTGACAAAATCGGCGTCGTTGTCCTGCACGCGCTGCGTACGTGCGATCCCGCCGATCGAGCGCAGCGTGATCCCACCGATCTTGCGCACGCGCTCGGCGATGGGATCGGTCATGGCGAAGACCTGGTCGGCCTGCTCGTCCAGCAGCAGGTGATAGTCGCGGAAGTACGGCCCGGACATATGCCAATGGAAGTTCTTGGTCTTGATGTAGAGCGCAAGCACGTCGGCCAGTAGTGCGTTGAGTTCGCCGGAAATGTCGCGCGTGGCGTCTTCGCCCAGGGCGGACGGCGTGGCGAGAGCCGCCTTGCGGCGGGTCTTGGCCTTGCTTGTGTCGTTCATGATGCCTCCGAGGTACAGGGTGGTGGGGGAACACAATTTGACTCACGTCGGCGCAACGGCATCCGCTACGTCGCCATGCCTGAGATAGGCGCCCAATGCCAGCAGGGCCGGCATCACAAAGCACCACATTCCGACAAACGCATAGAGCAACGCAGCTGCCGCGCAGCCCACGGCAAACGCGAGCACCGCGGCCATCATGCGAGTCAAACGCGTATTGATGGCGGGTTGTTGTTCCGTGGGAACGCCGTGAATGCGGTCGGCGATATCCAGCATGATCTGGGTGGTCGTGCCGGTCATCAAGGTCGAGGGTGGAGCGCTGGCCAAATGGACCCGATGCAATGCATTCTGGATCGCCATGGCAGCCACCAGGGTCATGCCCGTGAGCGTGCCCGACCAACTGTCGCCGGCACCAAACGGACCATAACGCAACGCCATGAGCGCGGCTGCGACGAGCAAGAGCAGCTTGATCAGCAGCAAGCTCCGCAGCACGGGCGTCGCTCGCGCGATCAGACGATAGCGAAGCAAGCGCGCGCACATCACCACCACGCAAAACACCGGCAGCGCCAGCAATTTGGCGGTGATGCCGGACGCACCCGTCACCAGCGCCGCGCCAATCGTGACGAAGTTTCCGGTGACGTGCGCAGTAAACAGGCCATGCAAGGCCAGGAAACCGGCAGTGTCCACATAACCTGCGTTGACGCTGAGGATCGTCGGCAGAATCGGCTTGTCGGCCATGGTGTGTTTGCTCTCCCGTGGTATGTGAGTCGATCCGAGGCTATGACGCACTTCACCACATGTACTTCAGCTCGACGCCGAGATAGTCGCTGTCATGCCCGCCGACCTGGCGGATGGCGCGACCGACATCGTAGTGCACAGCCTCCACGGCGCCGGTGAAGTTCGCGTTGAAAATGTAGTCTGCGCGCAGTTGGCCATAGACCCCGGTCCAGTGCCCGCCCTCCCCCGCCGTGCCCGGCAATGGAATATTGGGCTGCACGTAAATGGCATCACTGGTGACCTGGCGCCACTGAAAGCCTACGCCGCCGGTCAGTGTCAAACCGACGATGGGCTTGATGGTCAAGGTCGGCTTGACGTGCACCAGGTTGGTATAGCCGGTGAAGCCGCCGAGGGTGAAGTAATAGCCGTTGGGAAACAGCGGATTGAACGTGCCCAGCGTGTTGTCATTGCGTTGCCGATCACCCGACGCCGCGTCGAACTGGATGCCAAGCCGGGGATGCCAGGCCGGACCATCCCAGGTAAAACCGACGCGCGCCCCGGTGGCCCAGGCATCGATGTCCTTCATTCCCACGTGGCCGCGCTGCTCCATTCCTTCCAGATCCCAGTCCATCCCGATGGCTGAACCCGCAAAGCGCACGTCATACACGTCACGTCGCTCATCACCGATGGCATCGAGATACCGCGCATTGTCTCTGCTATAGAGCGAGTAATAGGCGGACAGCTCGTTATGCCCCCACACCAGGCGCTCCACGCGCAAGGTGTTGAAACGAAAACGGTGATTGGACACATCGTCGAAGGGCTGTTCGTCCCTGTATTGCACGGGCTGGCTCATGAAACCGATGAAACGCCACTTCTCGGTTTCCCAGTCCGCCCAGATGGCGTCGAAGGACTGCCGCACATTGGGTCCATCACGCAACGACACAAAGCGCTGCAAATCGAAGGCAAAATCCTGCCGTCCCACGCGGGCCTTGAAGGTGCCGGCATCAAAGCGTTTTGTATACGCCACGAAGGCCAGCCTCAGGTCCCAGGGATTGCGATCGGCGCCGCCAATGACCTGCTTGTTTACGGTACGGGCATCTTCGATCTGGACGAAGCCTTGCCAATGCTCGTCGAGGCGAAGATCGGCGTGCACCTGAAAGCGCTGCAACAGATACGTGTTGTTGGCGATGCCACCCACACCGAAGTTCGGTGCGTCCGACATTTCCACGCGCTCGCGCAGATTGGCGCCAAGCGAAAGGTAACTCTTGGGATCATCCGCACTCAGTGACAGGTACTTGAGCGCATCACCCCACTGCGTCCGCTGGGACGGGTCGGCCAAGGCCGACCAATCCTCCTGCCAACGATTGCTGCTCAGCTTCGGGCGTGTCCCGACATCCGGCGTCGGCGAGTCCTGGGTTGAATCGTTGCTGGCATCCTGTGCCCATGCGCGACTTGCGCAAAGCAACAAACCTCCCGCCAGCGCGAGCCACGCCACACCCCATCCCAAGCTATGAAGGGAGCCGCTGGCACGTTGCTGTGCGCGATAGCAGGACGGCCCCAGCTCTCCCATGGACTTACTGGCCAGCGTTGGCGTGGATTTCCGCCACATAGCCGCCGGGGAATTGCACCACCGTCGATTGGCGGCCCTCACTGTGGAACGGCTCGATCAAAACCTGCGCACCATGCGCCTTCGCCTTGGCCAGCGTCTCGGAGAGATTGGCGACTTCGTAGCCAGTCACCTCGCGGCCATAGGGGTACGGCAGATGCCCGTCGGTCACATGCACCGTCATCTTGCCGAAGTTCGATTCGATGCGAATGCGACGGTACGTGTCGTTCGGCCGACCAATCTCGACGCCCGGCGCCTTAGGCTCATCGGATACCACCTTGCCGTGCGAGAACTTCACGAAGCCCCGCACCAGGGCATCCGCACGATCGGGCGATACATAGACCCGGTTCTCGGGAATCGTCTGGAAGGCCGCGTAGGACGGCGGCGTGGTATGCCAATACAGCTGCATGTTCAAGCCGCCGGGCCACTGGATGACCGCATCGCGACCGATCGGATCGGGGAACGGCGACACGATCACATCCGCGCCAGAGATGCGTGCAGCGCGAATCGCCGCATCCATGTCGGTGACGAGATAGCCCGTGCGCTCGTCACCGAATGGAAACGGAATCGGCGTCTTGAAACCGAACAGCGACACTGTGCCCACCGGCGTTTGCAACAACTGCGATGTGGTGCTGCTCGGCGTCGGCGTCACCGTGGCGACGACCTGCTTGGTGCTCTGTCCGCCAAACGTGCCGATAAAGCTGCTCACGAAGCGGTCGACATCCGCCGGTGCCACATAGACGTGTGTGGTGTCGTACTGGGAACCAACGGCGACGACGGGTGTTGCGGCTTCAGTCGACTCCCTGGCCTGCGCCGGCTCCATGGCGGTGAGCGATACGAGGCCAACCAGCCCAAGGCCGAAAGTGGCGGCCAAAAGCTTTGAAGGAATGCGCATGGGAGACTCCTTGGAAAACGTGTTTGAATGAAAGAGGGAACGATTGAAGTGTGCTTGATGGACGCGCCAGCCCCGTCAGCGGCGCCCGTTCGCCACGCGATTTCGAAGGTCGTACCAGGCCACCAGCAAAAAGCCACCCACCAGCCCGAGGTGTTCAAAGAACCCGTTTTCCAGCATGAAACGCTCGGGCATGGCTGCATCCCAGAAGCGATTGGCCAGAAAGGTCGCCATCAAGGTGAACCCCGCCAGCAGGATCGCGCCCAGCCAGCGGTAGAAGCCAAACAGGATCAACAACGAAGCCCCCAGTTCCAGCACGATGGTCGCCAGTGTGATGGGGCCGGCAGGCGCCAGCCCGAAGTGCGCGGTCTCGGCCGTTGCGGCGCCGAGATCCATCGCTTTCTGGATACCGCCCTGAAGGTAGGCCGCACACAGCCCCAGCAGCGCGACCCAATGCACGGGACGTGTCGCAAACACCGACGCCAGTCGTGCCATACCGCCCGAACGACCATGGATATGCTTCACCGCCAGCCCTCCAGGCTCAGGATGTGAGCGATGGTGCCGAAAGTCGGCCCCGTCATACCGCCCAACACGAACAACCCAACGCACCCCAGAACGATTGCAGATCCGATGCAGGTAACTTGCTTGACCATGCGGTGGCATGGTCGTGACCATGAACACCGCAGCCATGACTGCAACCGCAACTCACCGTGGGCGCAGCCGGCCGCGCCGGTCCACGCTGCTGTCCCCACGCGCCATAGCCACCGTACGCACGGACAGGCGACCATTCCGGCATGGCAGCCGGTACCTTGATGTCGTCCAGCGAGGCAAACTCGCCGCCGCCATACACGACGCGTCCACCGACGATGGTCAACAGCGATGTGGTGTCGGCGATATCGTCCTCGGGGCAGCTGAAGTAGTCGCGATCCGGCACGATCAGGTCGGCCAGCTGGCCCACCTGGATGCGCCCCTTCTTGCCTTCCTCGTTGGAGAACCAGGTGACGTTCTCCGTCCACATGCGCAGCGCCGTTTCGCGATCAAGGCAGTTGCGGCGCGGATACAGCCCCAGTCCGCCGACGGTCTTGCCGGTGGTCAGCCAGGCCAGCGATACCCACGGGTTGTACGAGGCGACACGCGTGGCATCCGTACCGGCCGAGGTCTTGACGCCCTTTTCCAGGATGCGCGCCACCGGCGGCGTAGCTTGCGCCGCCGCGGGGCCATAGCGTTCCACGAAATACTCGCCCTGGTAAGCCATGCGATGTTGCACGGCAATGCCGCCGCCCAGTGCCGCAATGCGATCGATCGAGCGCTCCGAAATCGTCTCGGCGTGATCGAAGAACCAGTTCAACCCCTGCAGCGGAATGTCCTTGTTGACCTTTTCGAACACGTCCAGCGCGCGGCTGATCGTTTCGTCATAGGTAGCGTGCATGCGCCAAGGCCAGCGGTTCTCGGCGAGTATGCGCACGACATCTTCCAGCTCCGTTTCCATCTGCGCTGGCATGTCCGGACGCGGCTGCCGGAAGTCCTCGAAATCCGCGGCTGAAAACACCAGCATCTCGCCAGCGCCGTTGTGGCGGAAGTAATCGTCGCCCTGCTTGTACTTGGATGTGCGAGTCCAGTTCAGGAAATCGTCCTTTTCCTGCTTGGGCTTTTGCGTGAAGAGGTTATAGGCCAGCCGGATGGTCAGCTGGCCGTCGGCCGCCAGCTTCTCGATGACGGCGTAGTCGTCCGGGTAATTCTGGAAGCCGCCGCCCGCGTCGATGGCACCGGTCACGCCCAGGCGGTTCAGGTCACGCATGAAATGACGCGTGGAATTGAGCTGGTAGTCGAACGGCAGCTTCGGGCCCTTCGCCAGGGTGGCGTAGAGGACGGCGGCGTTCGGCTTGGCCAGCAACAGACCGGTCGGATTGCCTGCACTATCGAGGACGATTTCGCCGCCCGGCGGCGCCGGCGTTTCCTTGGTATAGCCCACCACGCGCAGCGCCGCAGCATTGAGGATGGCGCGATCGTACAAATGCAGCAGGAACACCGGCGTATCCGGCGCGACCGCATTGAGTTCTGCGATGGTCGGCAGACGCTTTTCGGCGAACTGATGCTCGGTAAAGCCACCTACCACTCTCACCCACTGCGGCGATGGCGTAATGGCTACTTGCTGCTTGAGCATGGCCATGGCGTCGGCCAGCGAACGGACGCCATCCCAGCGCAACTCCATGTTGAAGTTCAGGCCGCCACGAATGATGTGCAGGTGGTTGTCGATCAGGCCCGGCAAGACGCGGCGTCCTTTCAAATCGACCACGCGCGTGCGCGGCCCCGCCAGTGGCATGACCTCGGACGCGCGCCCCACGGCCACGAACTTTCCATCCGCGATAGCGACCGCTTCGGCCTCGGGAAGCGAGCGATCGAGCGTGGTAAAGCGTCCACCATGGAGGATGAGGTCGGCAGTGGTCGTTTGTGCGTTCATGGCTGGGCCTTACCGTCTTCAACAACCTTCGCGACAGGCCGGGCCTTGGGCAGTTCGCCAAAGACATGTGGCTTCACCTGCTCGCGCACCCAGGTCGCCGTGGCAACTTCGCGATGCCACAGGTTTTTCAGCAACGGCGGCACCTGCTCACCGATAAGAATGCCAAGCAATCCCACCAGCGCGATCACCGGTGGCGCCGGCGATCGCACATTCAACAGGCTATAAACGACACCGACCAGCAAGCCGGCGGCAAGAGATAGCAAATACGGTTTCATCAGCTTGCCCCCACGAATCGAGTTCTGCCTGTGCTTGGCAAGCGCAGGCGCCGTGCGCCTAGCCTTCGTGCGCGCCGAACATGCCCTGGGCGTAGATGATGCCGAGCCCATAGGAACCACCGAAGCGTTTTGCGATGCCGGTCGTGCTGCCATAGCTCTCGGTGCGGGCCCAGTCACGCTGAAGCTCAAGCAGGTATTGAAGTGCGGTCATGGGACGGGCACCGGCCTGGATCATGCGATCCATCGCGCGGTTGTGCGCCTCGGCGGACACATCACCGCAAGCGTCCGAGATGACATAGACCTCGAAGCCCTGCTCCAGCGCCGACAGCGTCGGGCCGACGATGCACACCGACGTCCACAGGCCGGCGAGCACCAGGCGCGTCTTGCCGATCTCATTGACGCGCTTGATTACGGCCGCGTCCTCCCAGGTATTCATCGACGTGCGGTCGAGCAAGGCCTGCCCCGGGAAAGGCTCGGTCACTTCGCTGAACATGGGGCCGGAAAAGCTCTTCTCGGCCACGGTGGTCAGGATCGTCGGCACCTTGAAACTGGCCGCCGCATGCGACACCAGCGCGGCATTGTTGCGCAAGGTGGTGGCATCGATGGAATGCGTCGCAAAGGACATCTGCGACTGGAAGTCGATCATGATCAGCGCATGATCCGTGGGCGTAAGCAGTTGCTTACCGGGGGTCGGGGTCGCGGTGATCGCCATGGGAATTCTCCTGGGCAGTGCAGCATGGGTGAATCGGCCACGCAACCCGTGGCCGATCCGTTTGCGTCATCAGGAACGGATGAACGCCAGCAGGTCGTTGTTGACCTGGTCCTGATGGGTAGCGGTGAGACCATGCGGCGCGCCAGGATAGACCTTGAGGGTCGCGTGCTTCACGATCTTGGCCGAGAGCCTGCCCGCGTCATCGATCGGCACGATCTGATCGTCATCGCCGTGAATAACGAGCGTAGGCACCTCGACTTTCTTGAGATCGGGTGTGTAGTCAACCTCGGAGAACTGCTTGATGCACTCGTACTGGCCCTTGATGCCGCCGATCATGCCCTGCAGCCAGAAGGAGTCGCGCAAGCCCTGGGAAACCTTGGCCCCTGGGCGGTTGGCGCCATAGAACGGCGAGGAGAGATCCTTGTAGAACTGCGAACGATCGGCCATCACGCCCTTGCGGATATCGTCGAACACGCTGATCGGAAGGCCACCGGGATTGTTCTCGCTCTTGACCATGATCGGCGGCACCGCACCGATCAGCACCAGCTTGGCCACACGCGCGTTGCCGTGCCGACCGATGTAATGCGCCGCTTCGCCGCCTCCGGTGGAGTGGCCAACCAGCACGATATTCTTCAGATCCAGCTTTTCGATCAGCGTGGCAAGGTCATCGGCATAGGTATCCATGTCGTTGCCCTGCGAGGGCTGTCCCGAGCGACCGTGACCGCGACGATCATGCGCGATCGTGCGATAGCCATGGGAGCTGAGGAACAGCATCTGCCCGTCCCAGGCATCCGCAGTGAGCGGCCAGCCATGCGAGAACACCACGGGCTGACCCTGTCCCCAGTCCTTGTAGAAAATTTCAGTACCATCTTTCGTATGGATCGTGCTCATAGCGGATTGCCCGTGATGTGGGTTGATGGGAGCGTTTGCAGCAAACGCGCGGGGAGCCGTTGCGAGGCTTGCGATCGGCAATGCCATGGCTACAGAAGCCGTCGCGACGCCGCTCAAAAAGGAGCGCCTCGGCTGGTTGACGTCGTGGTCCAGATCGTTGGTCGACATGTCGGCTCTCTTGATGGGTAACGTGCCGTTCTTGCGGGTGCTTGGGTCGTGCAGAGCGTGCAGCCCGAGGACGATGCATCGCTAGACGACATCGCTATGCTCGTCAGGGCTTGAACATTCGAAGCGAGGAGTTCGCTTGAATGCCCTTCATTGTTCCCAAATAGCGCTTGATGCGAAGCCCTATCGAGGCAGATCTTGCATACCCGATCGGGTAAGTCAGTTGCTTGCAAGGGTTATCCCGAGGCAGATCGCATCCGCAATGGCTGCCTGGGCAGCGTTCCCACCCTGGTGGCTCAGGCGTCAAAGAAGCCGCGATCCCTGGCCAGCGTGACGGCGTGGGTGCGGTCCATGGCGTCCAGCTTGGTCATGATGTTCTTGAGCCGCGCCTTGACCGTGTCCTCTGAAATGCAGAGAACGTCGGCGATACGCTTGTTGGTATGTCCGGTGGCCACCAGGCGCAATACGCTCAGCTCGCGATCGCTGAGCATCTCCGACCAGGCATGTGATGCGATCTCGCCGGCAACTTCCGATGCCACCACGCGCTTGCCGCCCATCACCGAACGGATCGCGGTGAGAATCTCTTCGCGCGTCGCCGTCTTGAGCAAATAGGCGCAAGCGCCAAAAGTGAGCGCGCGCTTCACGCGGGCATCCCCTGGGTAGGAGGTCAGCACGATGATGCGTGCCGCCGGGTATTCACCACAAATCGTGGCGATCGCCTGCAGGCCATCCACGCCGGGCATTTGCAGATCGATCAAGGCCACGTCCGGTAACAGCTCGCGGAACCGGACGATCGCTTCCGCCCCATCCGCGGCCTGCCCTACGACCACCATGTCCGGGCCGCTTTCGATGGCAGCCGCAATGCCGTCCCGCATGACGGGGTGATCGTCGGCAATCAGTACTCGGACGCGTTCCGCGCCACCTGTCACGTTATCTTCTCCCGGTACATGGCTGATCTCGCCCTCCATCGACGAACAATTCACCCTTCAGCACGGGGGCAATCGACGCCACTATCCGGCCCTGCCCCACAGCGTTCAATGCCCAATCGGGTGATTCTTTGTTCGCGGAATGTGACCTGTCGGTAATACGTCACGGGCTATATGCTGCCACTCGCAGATACCGGCGTCTCGGACGAAGTCGGTGTTTCCACGGTGGAGGCAAGGTTTCCATGATGTTCGAATGGCTTAGAAGGATCTGGAGAGTCACGAGGATTCCGCTCATCGGATGCCTGCTCGCCAGTGCCTGCATGACAGCGACGGGAGGCGACGCCTCCGGGTTCCGCCGCAAGCTTTGGACATCGGAGGCAGGCACCCCCGCCGACATCTGGGCGCTCGCGCAGGGCCGGGATGGCTATCTGTGGCTTGGGACCGGCAATGGACTGTATCGCTTCGATGGCGTGCGCTTTGAGCACTTCGAGCCGCCCGCCGGGGAACGATTCCGCTCCAACAACATCACCGCGCTGACCATGCTGCCCGGCGGCTCGCTATGGATCGGTTTCTATTACGGCGGTGCCAGCGTGATGCGCCAGGGACGATTGCAGCATTACGCGCCAGGCGATGCCTTTCCCAACGGCATGGTGCTCACCTTCGGGCAGACCCAGGATGGCGCCGTGTGGGCGGCGACCGAAGGCGGCCTGACGCGTTTCGATGGACGCCGGTGGCAAAGCGTCGGCGCGGATTGGGGCTTTCCCACCCGGCGCGCCGACTGGCTGATCGTGGGACACGACGGCACGCTGTGGGTGACCACGGGCGACCAGCTGGTCTTCCTTCGCATGGGATCACATCGATTCGAGAGCACTGACCAGAGCGTCGCCAAGTACGCCATCGTCGCGCAGGCGCCTGATGGCATGCTGTGGCTATCGGATCATTCGCACGGCACGCGGGCCTTGCCCGGCTTGTCCGCCGACCACCCACGCGTGGACCACACCTCGGCTCTGGCAACGACGGAGTTCGCCGACTCCCATCGTTTGCTGTTCGACAGCTACGGCAATCTTTGGGGCACCCAGGTCGACGCGGGCGGCATCTATCGCGTGGCCTCGATCGCTCGGCTCGCCAGCGGGGCATCGCTCAAGCCAACCGACGTCACGGAAAGCATCGACCGTACCAGCGGCCTGGTTTCCGATCGCGCCGTACCACTTCTGCTGGACGCCGAAGGCACGATCTGGGCGGGTACCAACATGGGCCTGGCGAGTTTCCATCGAAACAGCTTCACCGTCCCATCCCTGATCATGCTGGGCACGGCCTCCGACTACGCCATGGCCATGGACAGTCATGGCGTGGTTTGGACCGTTAACGGCGGAACCCTGCTACGCACGGATGGCGAAAAAAGTCAGGTCATCCGCCGCGACCTTCCCGACATCGGTGGTGCCCAGTTCAGCACCAACGGTGATTTGTGGCTCATCGGCAGAAACCGGCTCTTGTCGCTGCACGACAACACGCTAAGCACTATTCCGCTGCCGCTGCCGCCGACCATAACCAAGGTTGGGGCGCTCACCATCGACCGAGCAGGTGAGCCCTGGCTTTCCCTCGACGAGCACGGTCTCTATCACCGGCATGATGGCCAGTGGACCCAGGTCGAACCAGTCGAGTCATTGGCAAAGGTAACGCCCACGGCACTAGCCACCGATACGGAGGGTCGTCTGTGGATCGGCTACCCCGACAACAGACTGGCCCTGTTTGACGGGCACTCGGCGCGAGTCTTCAACGCGAACGACGGCCTGCGCGTGGGTACCATCACGACGATCAACGCCACCGGCAAGGACGTGCTGATTGGTGGTGAACTGGGGCTGGCCCGACTGCGCGCAGACCACATCGAATCCATGGTCATCGCCGACGACGATATCTTCGGCGGCATCACCGGCATCGCCGAGACGCCCACGGGAGACCTCTGGCTCAACGCAAGCAAAGGTGTCGTGCGCCTGGACGCTGCCCAGGTGTCGGCGAGCTTCCAGCAACCCGGCTACCGTCCTGCCTATCGTCTATTCGACTATCGCGACGGCCTGCCCGGCGTCGCCCTTCAGGCCGCCATGGTGCCGTCGGCCCTGGTCGACGGCATGCATCGCATCTGGTTCCTGACCAACCAGGGTCCAGCGTGGATCGACCCGGATGACCTGCACACCAATACGCTGCCGCCGCCAGTGGCGATCCTGGGACTGCAGGCGGACGGCAAACGCTACGCCCTGGACCATACGCCACGACTGCCCAAAGGCACCGACAATCTGCAACTGGAATACACCGCCGCCAGCCTCGCCATTCCCGATCGCGTGCGTTTTCGCTACAAGCTCGACGGTGTCGACACCCATTGGCAGGACGCGGGCAATCGTCGTGCGGCTTTCTATTCGAACCTCGCGCCTGGCAGCTACCGGTTTCGCGTCATTGCCGCCAATGACGACGACATCTGGAACACGCAAGGTGCGGAGGCAAGCTTCACCATCGCCCCCTGGTTCTTCCAGACCAGGTGGTTCTATGCGCTCTGCCTGCTCGCCGGCATCGGGATTATCGCGGGGTTCTTTGCCTGGCGAACCCGTCTTGCGGCAGAACACGCGCACATGAAACTGATGGAGCGCATGAGCGAACGCGAGCGCATCGCGCGTGACATTCACGACACCTTGTTGCAGGGCGTACAGGGGTTGTTGCTGCGCCTGCAGGCCGTCCTGGCAAGCCTCGCACCCGAAGACAAGCGAAGCCACGTACTCAAGGCAGCCATCCATCAGGCCCGCGAGATGGTGATCGAGGGACGCGGAAAGATCATTGACCTGCGCGGCGATGGCCCGCAGTACACCGAGCTGGTGCAGTCGATCCTCGCGGTCGGGGAAAATCTCGCGTCACTGTATCCGTCGACCCGCTTCCACATCACGACGGAAGGCGAGCCGCGAGCCGTTCTTCCCAACGCATTCGATGAGATCATCGACATCGTCCGCGAAGGAATTCGCAATGCGTTCGTCCACGGCGGCGGAACGCGCGTTGACGTCCATGTCACCTATGACGTGCGTTCGCTGCGCGTGCATGTGACCGACGACGGTGGCGGCATCGATGAGGCGATGATCCGCACGGCATCGGAACTGGGGCATTGGGGCGTCGTAGGCATGCAGGAACGCACGCAAAGACTTGGTGGCCACTTCACCTTGCGGCGACGCCAGCCCCACGGCACGGAATTGCTGCTTTCCATTCCCTGCCGTGCGGCTTACCGTCCAGAGAAACGGAAAACCAAATGGCGTCGCCCTACCGTGATGCCATGATCGGGATGTTATCGCGCGAAACGAGGGAACATGGCGTGCGAAACCGCTAGCCGCTCCCTTTTGTGGGAGCGGCTTTAGCCGCGGCGGACGGATGCGGGGGATCGCGGCCGAAGCCGCTCCCACAAACAGCCAGTGACAGCTACTTCGTTTCCTTCTCCATCAGCTTGTCGACGAGGTTGGCTGGCACTTCCTCGTAGTGGTCGAACTCCATGGTGAAGGTGCCGCGCCCTCGCGTCGCTGAGCGAAGGAAGTTGATATAGCCGAACATCTCCGCCAGCGGCACGAAGCCCTGCACAAAGGCCTGCGGGCCTTTCTGGCCCTGGTCGCTGACCGTGCCGCGGCGGCGATTGATGTCGCCAATCACGTCACCGAGGTAGTCGGCCTCGGTCACCACTTCGAGCCGCATCACCGGCTCCAGCAACTTGGGCTTGCTCAGTCGCTGCGCTTCGCGGAAACACTGGCGTGAGGCGATTTCAAAGGCGAGCGCTGACGAGTCGACATCATGGTACTTGCCGTCGATCAGGCGCGCCTTGAAGTCCACCACCTCGTAGCCGGCGATTTGACCTTCGCGCGACTCCACCGTCACTGCATGCTCCACCGCGGGAATGTACTCGCGCGGGACGCGACCGCCCACAATTTCGTCGGCGAACACGACGCCGCTGCCGGACTCCCCGGGCTCGAACACCATGGTGACTTCGGCAAACTGACCCGAACCGCCGGACTGCTTCTTGTGCGTATAGGTGTGCTCGACCGGCCGGCCGAATGCTTCGCGGAAGCTCACCTTGGGCTTGCCCATGTTGGCATCGACACCCAGTTCGGTGCGCATGCGGTCGATGGTGACCTCAAGGTGCAGCTCGCCCATGCCCTTGAGCACGGTCTCACCTGTTTCCTTGTCCACTTCCAGTCGCAGCGAAGGATCAGCCTTGACCATCTTGTAGAGCGCCGTGGAAAGTTTGTCCACGTCATTGCGATGTTTCGGCTCGACCGAGACGCTGATCACCGGATCGGGAAAACGCATGCGCTCAAGCAGGGCCGGATGCGCGGGATCGGAGAGCGAATCGCCCGTCTCGGTCTCTTTCATCGACACGAACGCGCAGATATCGCCCGCGCGAACTTCGTCGATTTCCTTGGTCGCGTTGGCCTGCACTTCCACGATACGGCCCACGCGCTCCTTCTTGCCGCGGGTGACGTTGAGCAAGGTATCGCCCTTCTTGATGACGCCCGAATAGATGCGGCAGAAGGTCAAGGTACCGAATTGATCGTTGATCACCTTGAACGCGAGCGCACGCGCCGGCGCCTCGTCGACCACGCCCTGGTCGCCGATGACGTGGCCATCTTCGTCCACCATGGCAATGCCGCCGTTCTCGCCCGGATACGGCAGGTAGTCGATCACGCCATCCAGCAACTGCTGCACGCCCTTGTTGCGATATGACGAACCGCAGAACACGGGCATCAGCTTGCCGGACACGCAGCCTTTGCGGATGCAGCGCTTTAGCGTGTCCTGGTCGAACTCACCGGTTTCGATCAGCTTCTCGAACGCCGCGTCGTCCAAGGCCAGTGCGCGCTCGAGCATTTCCTCGCGCAGCTTGGGTAGGTTGGCCACCCACTCCCGGTCGGCGACCTCGGTGAGCGATACGCGTCCAGCGATCTCGTCCAGCGGCACGGTATCCCACGGGCTGTCCTTGTCATCGCCCTTCCAGATATAGCCCACACCCGCGACCAGGTCAGCCATGCCGACGAATTCGTCGTGGCTGCCCAGCGGCACCTGGCACAGCAGCACATTGGCACCGAGACGCTCGCGAATGCCCGTCACGCAATGAGTGAAGCTGGCGCCGATGCGATCCATCTTGTTGACGTAGCACAGCCGCGGCACGTTGTACTGGTCCGCGAGGCGCCAGTTGGTTTCGGTCTGCGGTTCAACGCCGGCCACGCCGTCGAACACCACGACGGCACCATCGAGCACGCGCAGGCTTCGATTCACCTCGATGGTGAAATCGACGTGACCGGGCGTGTCGATCAGATTGATCTGGTGTCCTTTCCACTCGGTCGATACGGCCGCCGACTGGATGGTGATGCCGCGTTTGCGCTCCTGCTCCAGATAGTCCGTGGTGGTCGAACCCTTGCCTTCCTTGGTGTCATGGACATCGACGATCTGGTGCTTCTTGCCGGTGTAGTACAACACACGCTCGGTCGTGGTCGTCTTGCCGGCATCGATATGCGCAATGATGCCAATGTTGCGATACAAGGGAAGTGCTTTGTGTCGTGCCATGAGGTCCCGCTCCAAGATTTCCGATAGCTATACCAGACGTTCGTTTCCAACTGGCCGAGACCGGCTTTCGCCTGGCTCGCCGGCAAGCGGGATATTGGGTCATTCATGGCGGCCTCAATGGCGAAGTGCGCCTCAGCCCGGCCACCTTCACCGAGTCCCAACGAACACTATGCGATAGCTAGGCATTGCCAGGCGCGCTCCTGTCTTTGGGGGAATCTGATGCTGGCAGTGTCACCTTTTTGCCCTTGGAGCAGAACCATGCCAGACCAGCAAGCCCCATTGAGTCGCGAATTCATCGAACAACAGCGCAAGCGGCTCGAAGCGCTACGTCGTCAGGTTCTTGGGGGCGAAGAAGCGGCCACCGCATCGCGGCAAGCGTTCCAGGAGCAGCACGGCGCCGAGGCCGAGGAGTTCGAGGACGTCGCCCAGGACTTGGCGCAGGAGGAAGTCCGCCAGGCCCAGCACGACGTGGACGATCGACGCGTGCGCGATATCGAGCGGGCCCTGCAGAAGATTGACGATGGCACCTACGGCTTCTCCGACCTCAGCGGCAAAGCCATTGGCAAGGCGCGCCTGGAAGCCACTCCCGAGGCCATCCTCACCATCGAGGAAGAACGAAGCCGCGAAGGGAGCCGGTGATCGGACGGATGTTTCGCGCCGGCGGCACTTGTGCCGCGCCCGCTCCGCCGCGATATGTGCTCGAGGTCATCGCCGAGGAGAAAGTGTCAGTGAGCACCACCACACCGTTCGATCTGTCGCCTCCGTCCCCGCCACAGTTGGAGCAACTGACGGCGTCGCTCACCCGGGACGAGCGCGACGTGCTGCTGGAGCACGGCACCGAATCCCCGTTCTGCGGTGTCCTGCTCACGGAAAAGCGCCCCGGCCTGTATTGCTGCCGCCTGTGCGGGCTGCCGCTGTTCCTGGGTGGCACGAAGTTCGAGAGCCGCACCGGCTGGCCGAGCTTTACCGCGCCCTTCAACGAGCAACACCTCGCCTATGTGCGCGATGCCAGCTACGGCATGGTACGCACCGAGATCCGTTGCGCCCGCTGCGGCAGCCATCAAGGCCACGTGTTCGACGATGGCCCGCCGCCGACCCATCAGCGTTACTGCATCAACTCGGTCTCGCTCGCCTTCGTCGCCGCTACCGATGCCTTGCCCGACAAGCTCGGACGCGGCGTGCCGGAAGGCGTCGTGTGGATGCCCGCTGCCACCTGACCCGAACCTTTCGCCGCCCTGCCCTAGGATTAGCCCATGACTCTTCGATCGCGTTATCGACAGCCCGTGTGGCTTGCCGCCGGCGTGCGCACGCCTTTTGCCAAGGTCGATGGCGCGCTGGCCTCGTACGACGCCATCCAGCTATCGGTACCGGTCGCGCGTCATATGCTCGAGAGCCTCCCCCATGGGGGGCGGCCCGACTTTGCGGTCTGGGGTACGGTGGTGCCGAACCTGACGTGGAGCAATATCGCGCGCGAGATCCTGATGGATGCCGGGGCGCCGGCAACCCTCCCTGCGTTCTCGACGATCATGGCCTGTTCGACCAGCATGATCGGCATGATCGAAGCGGCGGGCATGCTCGACGACGACAGCGCGCAGCTTGCGCTGGTCGGCGGCGTCGACAGCCTGAGCCGCATCCAGCTCGGTCTCAACCAGCGGCTCTCCGACAGCATCCGCCATTTCCAGAAGGCACGATCACTGGGAGAAAAGGTGTCGCAAGTGCTGAGCCTCAAGCTCGGCGATATCAGCCTGTACATACCCGGCATCGTCAATCGCACCAGCGGGCTGAGCATGGGCGAGCACACCGAGATCACCGCCAAGGATTGGCATCTGCAGCGCGCGGAGCAGGACCAGATCGCCTACGACAGCCATCGCCATGCGGTGGAAGGTTGGAACAGCGGCTTCTTCGATGACCTGGTCATCCCCATCGGCGATTTCAAACGCGACAGCATTCCGCGCGCGGACACCTCGCTGGAAAAGCTGGCGAAGCTCGCGCCGAGTTTCGACCGCACCAGCGGCCAGGGCACGCTGACCGCCGGTAACTCATCGCCCTTGACCGATGGTGCCGCCAGCCTTTGGGTGGCCACCCAACGCGGCCTGGAGCGCCTGCCCGAACACGTGCCACGTGTGCGCCTGGTGGACTGGGAAATCGCCGCCATCGACTTCCGTACCGAAGGCCTGTTGATGGCGCCGGCCTATGCCATCCCTCGCCTGCTCGCACGCCATGACCTCCGTTACCAGGACATCGGCCTGTGGGAAATCCACGAAGCATTTGCGGCCCAGGTGCTCTCGCACCTCGCCGCCTTGCAGAGCCGTGATTTCCTCAGTCAAAAGGCGGGCGTTGATCGCGACTTCGGGGTGTTTCCACGCGAGCGGATGAATCCCCATGGCGGCAGTCTCGCCCTTGGCCATCCGTTCGGTGCCACCGGCGCACGCATCCTCAGTCAGACGGTGAAGGAACTGGCGCAACAAGCTCCCGGTACACGCGCCATCGTCAGCATCTGTGCCGACGGCGGCCAGGGAACGGTGGCTTTGCTCGAAGCGGGTTGATCGAGCGAGCGCTTTGGGGGGCTCAGAAATAGACCTGGGCGCGCATTTCGAAGATGCGCGGATTGACCTGCAGGTTGCCGCGATCGCTGTAGGCCCACACGTAATTGGCCTGCAGTTTCAGGTGCTCGCCGATATACCAGTTGGCACCCAAGGTCCAATCGTGCTCCTTGCCGCCAACGATGGCGCCATCGTTCAAATCCAGTTCGCTGTAACGCAGCGCCAGTTCCACCGCACCCCAGGCGTGGGTCGGGCGGATCGCCTGCAGGTCGCGACCGTTGTAACGCCGATCAGCCACGTTGCCATCGCTGTAATAGCGCGCCTCGCCGGTCAAGGTCCAGGTGGTAAAGACGTAGTAACCGCTGCTGCTGAAGTCGGGCTTGCCGTGATAGCGGTCGACTTGGGCCTGCAAGTATTCGCCTTGTGCGGACCAGGGGCCGTCAATCCACAGCGCTTCGAAACCCTGGCGTTCGACGCTCTTGCTGTAGCTCAGATTGCCCGAATCGACCAGCCGCACCGGTGACAGTCCATCCTCCGGTCTCGCACGCAAACGGGCAGAAGGTGGCACGCTGCCATCGTTCGGCGAATCCAGGGTTTCCTTCGAGGCGGATAGTCCTAGATGCAAGGTGTGCCCCGGCTTATTGATGGGCACCCAGGCGACACGACCCGCCAGTGTCTGCCCGGGATTGTTGCCGTCGAAGTCCTTGTGCCAGAAGTAGTCGCCCAGATTGATCACCCAGTGCGGGCGAATCCAGGCCCAGTCCACACCGGCACGACGTCCTTCCCAGACGGCCTGGGTCGGCAACGCCGTTTCGATAAACGTGGTTGCCGATGAGCTGGTGACACCCTCGAAGCCCACCGGGGTTTTCGAATAGCCCAGCCTGACGTTGCCAAGATCGTCAGCCAGAAACCCACGGGTACGCACGCGGACAAAGGTATCGACCCATTGCTTCGCCTGGAAATCGTACTGGGCGATGGCGTCGTAGAGCCCGGGCTTCCTGATGAAGAGGCCCAGGTACTTGCGGCGATTGGTACTGGAGTCTTCGAAACGCCCGTCATCGTTGGAGAACCGATTGATGTCGTACTGATAGAGCGCGGCCAGACCAAAGTCGGTGCCATCGGACGTGGTGATATGCGTTGGCCAGTTGCTGTAGAAGTTGTAGTCATCCGCGAGCCCGACCAAGGGCCACGCCAGCAACAGGACGACGACACGGCGCATCCAGCGCACTGCCGGGGACTTTGTTAGGAAATTGATTTGCAGCTTGTTCATGGGCTCGCCTCCCAACGAGAACCTTCATGCTGTCCAAGCCGGACCGTACCCGGAAATGACCATTGTGCATATGCACATTCCGTTGGCTCACCTATTTGAATGACGCCATATGGACGTCCATCCAATTTGGTGTTAGCCACACGCTTCCGATACCCCCGCTGACGTGTTCCCAGCTGATTCGGAGGGACGGTAAGCACTCCCGAGCTTCACACAGCCGTGTTTAACGCTTGACAACCTCGGGCGCGTGCCCGTCGCAAGCCATCGCGACCAGCACCCGTACCGGGCGGGCGGTCACGAAAGCTAGACACGCCAGACCGTAAATGTGGCTTCCGGGCTGGAGGAAACCACGATGATGATCTGCCTCGTATCGCTGGCCGCGAGTTTGTCGGTGGGAGTGGCCCATGGACTGATTCATGTTTGCTCTCCGGCACCGCCCCAAACCACTCACCAGGCATAGGGAAGACCAGCGCTGATTCACCCGCGAGGCGACGCCCATGGCTACGCACCCTTCACTCATCGTCCACAACGCACGTATCCACACCGGCGTATCGAGGCGTCCAGAAGCGCAGGCGCTGGCCGTCAGCGGCCGTCATTTCGCCGCCGTGGGCACCAATGGACAGATCAAGGCGCTGGCCGGCCCCGGCACCGTGATGATCGATGCGGGCAGGCGGCGCGTCATACCGGGTTTGATCGACTCCCATCTGCACGTGATCCGCGGCGGCCTCAATTACAACCTCGAGCTACGCTGGGATGGCGTCCCTTCGCTCGCCGACGCCATGCGCATGCTGGCCGACCAGGTGGCGCGCACGCCAGCGCCTCAGTGGGTGCGCGTGGTCGGTGGTTTCACCGAACACCAATTTGCCGAACGCCGCCTGCCCAGCCTGGAAGAACTCAATCAGGTAGCACCCGAGACACCTGTCTTTATCTTGCATCTGTACGACCGCGCGCTACTCAACGCGGCGGCGCTGCGAGCCTGCGGCTATAGCAAGGACACACCGGACCCACCCGGTGGCCAGATCGTGCGCGACCACACCGGCACCCCGACCGGTCTGCTGCTGGCCACGCCGAACGCCGCGTTGCTTTACGCCACGCTCGCCCTGGGCCCCAAGCTGCCGTACGAATACCAGCTCAACTCCACGCGGCATTTCCTGCGCGAGCTCAATCGCCTGGGCGTCACCAGCGTGATCGACGCCGGTGGTGGCTTCCAGAACTATCCCGACGACTACCGGGTCATCGAGGAGCTCCACCAGCATCATCAGCTCACCGTCCGCATCGCCTACAACCTGTTCACGCAGAAGCCCGCGGAAGAGCTGCAGGACTTTAGGCATTGGACCAGCAACAACCAGTACGGTCAGGGTGACGAGTTCTACCATCTCAATGGTGCAGGGGAAATGCTCGTGTTCTCCGCGGCCGACTTCGAAGATTTCCGCCAGCCGCGTCCAGAGATGCCACCTCACATGGAGGCCGACCTCGAACAAGTGGCGCGATTGCTCGCTACCCGTCGCTGGCCCTGGCGCATGCACGCCACTTACGACGAGACCATCAGCCGCGCGCTGGATGTGTTCGAGAAAATCGACCGGGAGGTTTCGCTGCAAGGACTGCCGTGGTTCTTCGATCACGCTGAGACGGTCTCCGACCGAAATCTCGAACGCATCGCTCGCTTGGGCGGCGGCATCGCCATACAACACCGCATGGCCTATCAGGGCGAGTATTTCGTCGAGCGATATGGGGCCCAGGCCGCAGCGCGCACACCACCGTTCAAGCGCATGCTGGAGATGGGCATCCATGTCGGTGCCGGCACGGATGCCACCCGCGTTGCCAGCTATGACCCATGGAACGCGCTCTACTGGTTGACCACCGGCAACACCCTGGGTGGCCTGTCCCTGTATCCCGACAGCAACCGGCTTGATCGGGCCAGCGCCCTCGCGCTGTACACGCGGGCCAACACCTGGTTCTCGGGTGAACAAGACCTCAAGGGGCAGATTGACATCGAACAGCTCGCCGATTTCGCCCTGCTATCGCAGGACTATTTCGAGGTCGACGACGAAGCCATCCGGCAGATCGTCTCCGAGCTCACCGTCGTGGATGGACACATCGTCTACGCCGGTGGCGACCTGCAGCAGCACGATCCGACACCACCCGTCGCGATGCCCGGCTGGGCGCCAGCGAATTTCGGCAGCCGCTACTGGAAATCACCGCAAGCGTATGCGCGCGTACAACACGCGGTGCAACTCGCTTCCGCTGGACACTCCCCCCACGGACCGCTATCGGCCCGCATGCATCCGCCTCACGATTTGCAGGAGCATCTGTGGGGGCCATCAGGCTGCACGTGCTGGGCCTTTTGACGGGTGTTGGCGCGGCATCCGTTGGCTGGCCCATTGAGCGGCCAGCGACCTCAACCGCAGCAATCCACTCGAATCCGCTGATTTATGGGCCAGGGAGATCAAAACTAGAGGGAAAGTTGCGCCCTAAAAGATGTTCGACAATATCGAACGTGTTCGTCAATTTGACCATACGGCAACGCGCTTCTCTCCGGGCAACATGACGTCATCACCAACCACCCACCTGTTTCGGAGAACGTCATGAGCCGTTTCAACAACAAAACCATCCTCGTCACCGGCGGTAACAGCGGCATCGGCCTAGCTGCCGCCCAGGCCTACGTTGCCGAAGGCGCGCGCGTCATCATCACCGGCCGCGACACCGCTGCGCTCGACGCGGCCATGGCGACGCTAGGCAGCAACGCGATTGCCATTCGCAACGACGCCGGCTCCCTGGCCGCTGCCAAGGAGCTGGCCAACGCACTATCCAGCCAGGGCATCATGCTCGATGCGGTCTTTCTCAATGCTGGGGTCGCCAAATTCGCACCGCTCAGCGACGTGGACGAAGCACTGTGGGACCTGACCTTCAACACCAACGTCAAGGGTCCCTATTTCCAGATTCAGGCCCTGGCACCGCTGCTCAACGCCGGCGCATCCATCGTCATCAACGGCTCGATCAACGCGCGCATCGGCATGCCCTCTTCGTCGGTCTATGCGGCCAGCAAGGCAGCGGTCATTTCGCTGGCCAAGACGCTATCGGCCGAACTGTTGCCCAAAGGCGTTCGCGTGAACGTGGTGAGCCCGGGACCGGTGCATACGCCGATCTACGGCAAGCTCGGTCTTGATCAGGCCGCGCTCGAAGCCACGGCAGCGCAGATCCAGGCGCAGATTCCGCTCGGCCGCTTCGGTCAGCCCAGCGAGATCGCCGCCACCGTGCTGCATCTGTCCGCGCCGGAGTCGGCCTTTATCGTCGGCACCGAAATCATTGCCGACGGCGGCATGAGCCAGCTGTAAATCACCCTGCCCGGCCGCGACTGCGGCCGGGCCATCACTCGAGACGCGGAGCGTTGCCTGCACGAACGGATGACTTTCGACGGCCACTTGTTACACCGCTGCGGCAACACGCCACCCGTCGATGAGACGCCCTTCCCGGATAATCGACCCTCTGCCGTCCCTGTACCACGCTCTCGTCATGACCCGCCTTCCGCTCAACCAAAACACCATCGCCATCCTGGTCGACCGCTTCTATGAGGCCGTTCGCGCCAATATGGAGATCGGCCCCGTCTTCAACGCCGCCATTGAAAACTGGAGCGAACACAAGCAGCTACGGCCTAGGCCTCTGCGGGCGTGTCGGGGCTCGACCGTTGGGCATCCCCATCGTCAGCGGTTGATCAGCCGCGCTTATCGCGGGCAGTCCACCACCTGATCCACCTGGTTTCCCAGCGCCACGCTGGCGATGGCAAGCCGCGCACCCTTACCGGCTTCAAGGACGAACGGTTGCTCGATGTGATGCATGTCGACGCCGTGTGCACGGAAGCAGCGCAGAGGAATGCCCACGCGTGTCCACTGCCCGGGCTTCAGCTTGCCCAGCTGGGCGCCAAGCACGACACGCCCTTCGCAATCCTTGCCGCATCCCATGCCAGCCCATGCGTCGGCCTTCGGCGACGCATCCACCCGCAAGGTGATAATCAGCATCGAGTCGCCGGTTGCTTCGCGATCAAGATCAAGCGGCGCTTTGGCGTGAATCGTGAGACGTGCGCCGTCTTTATCCCAGGCGAACAGCCGCGCGTCCTCCTGTGCCTTGTAGTCAACGCCCGTCATGCGCAGGCTGCTGTCGGTCGTTACAGAAGTCGCCGCTTCCGCCGTCGAAGCCACCCCATCGGCACCGGCTAGCACCAACGCGTAGCCATGAACGGCCTTGCCGTGATCGAGATAGCTGTCCGTGGGTGCCGGCGCCTCAGTGATACCCGACACTTCAGGCAGCATGGGCAGCGTTTGATGATCGGCATAGCTCAAGCCATGGCCTAGCGGGAACAAGGGCGTGCCCTGCCCCTGTGCAGCAGTGTTGGGCCATGCATAAGCCAGCTTGCCGCGGAAATCGTGAGCCACGCTGCCGTCACGATTGCGCAACAGCACATCGCCCACGCCGCCACCCTCGCTACCCGGTAGCCACGCCGCGACGAAAGCATCGGCGGCATTGATCTCGCGGTTCACCCATAACGGACGGCCGCTGAGAAACACCGCGACCACCGGTATGCCATCGCCGCGCAGGCGACGAATCAAGGCCAGATCGCGATCGTCGCCTGGGCGATACAACAGATTGGGAATATCGCCCTCGAACTCGGCGTAAGGTTCTTCCCCGAATACCACGACGGCGACATCCGGCTTGGCCGCATAGTGGCCGTCGACGGCGATCTCGGTAACGCCACCCGCCGCCTTGACCTGTTCCGCGATACCAGCACCGATCGATTGCGCGCCCGGGAAGTCTTCGTTCTTGAAGCCAGTGCCCTGCCAGTTCAGCGTCCAGCCGCCGCTTTGCTGGGAAATATTGTCCGCGCCATGGCCCGCCAGCAGGATGTGCTTGCGCGGGTCGAGCGGGAGCAAGCCAGCGTTGTTTTTCAGCAGCACCAGCGACTCACGCACGGCACGCCGCGCCAGCGCACGATGCGCCGGACTGCCGACCACGTCAGCCGCCTTGGTCGCCAGCGGCTGCGCCGATGGCAAACCTGCCTCGAACAAACCGGCGCGAAACTTCACCCGCAGGATGCGGGCCACCGCGTCATCAACCCGCGCCATCGGAATCACGCCCGACTTCACCTCGGCCAGCGTGTGTTCGTAGAGACCACGCCAACTATCCGGGGCCATCAACATATCGACGCCGGCATTGATGGAAACCGGGCAGTCTTCCTTGCTGCAGCCGGGCACCTGGCCGTGACCATTCCAGTCACCCACCACGAAACCCTGGAAATCCATGCGTCCCTTCAGCACATCGGTCAGCAGCGCCTTGTTGCCGTGCATCTTCACGCCATTCCAGCTCGAGAAAGAAGCCATCACGGTCTGCACGCCCGCGTCGATGGCAGGCGGATAACCTGCCGCATGTACGGTACGCAGCACGGTTTCGCTGACTTCGGTATCGCCCTCGTCCTTGCCATTTTTGGTGCCGCCATCGCCAAGAAAATGCTTGGCCGTGGCGATCGCATGGGAGCTGTCGAGGAATTGCGGCGTGCCCAGCTTGCCCTGCAAGCCTTCGACCATCGCCGCAGCGTACTCGGCGACCAGCTTCGGATCCTGCGAGTAGCCCTCATAGGCTCGGCCCCAGCGCAGGTCCTGCGGCACGGCAATGGTCGGCGCAAACGTCCAGTTGATGCCGGTGGCGCGTACTTCCGCCGCTGTCGCCGCGCCAATTTCCCGTATCAGGGCCGGATCGTGTGCCGCACCCAGGGCCGAGTTCTGCGGAAACAGCGTGGCACCGGTGGTGTCGTTGTGCCCGTGGACGGCGTCGATGCCAAACAGCACGGGAATCGCCGTATGGCCGCCGCTGGTATCCATCGAGGCACGATAGAAATCGTCAGACAACGCCTTCCACTGGTCGGGCGTGGCAAACCGCTGGCCGTGCGGCTTGGAGTCGCCACCGGCGAGAATCGAACCCAGTCGATACTTGCGTACATCGTCCGGCGTCACCGTGGTGATATCTCCCTGGATCAATTGGCCGACCTTTTCCTCCACGGTCATCTTTGACATCAGCGCAGCCACCCGCTGTTCCAGCGCGGCGTCAGCCGGAAACGGCCAGGTGGCGCGCGGCCACTGCCCGGGATGCACAGCAGTCGATTCGAGCGCGAGTGCCGCGCCAGAGATACCAAGCGCGGTGGTCAATGCGGCAACGATGAAAGACGAGCGGGTATTGGACAGCGACACGGGGCGCCCCTTGGCGAACATGCGAGTAACTGATGATAAGTGACCGCAACGTTCATCGGTGTGGTGGTCAGACCCACTATGGCGTAGATGAGCCTGCGCGCAAAGCTTGGTCAGGAACGCGTGCGGTCGAGCCGCGCAGGCACAGGGAAAAATCCTGCCAGACCATGCTGCCGACGCCCTCGCGTATGAGGCACAGCAACTGGTCGGCCGCAATGCGTCCCATGTCGCGGCACGGCTGGCGGATCGTCGACAGCGATGGCCAGATCTGCCGCGACATGGGCGTGTCGTCGAAGCCGCAGACGGACAGGTCGCGAGGCACCGACAGGCCAGCCTCGCTGGAGGCCCAGATCACGCCCGCCGCCATATCGTCGTTGGCGGCGAAAATAGCCGATGGCGGCGATGCCAGCGCAAGGAGCTCGCGCGCTGCGGCCACGCCGGAGTCGAACGTAAAACAGCCCTGCACCACCAGCGCTGCGTCGTAGCGCAGCCCGCACTGGCCAAGTCCGTCGCGATAACCATCGAGTCGCCAGGTCGATGCGCCGTGGTCGGGGTGTCCTGCGATATGCGCGATCCGCTGATGCCCCAGCGAGGACAGGTGGATCACCATCTCGCAGGCGGCCTTGCGTTCGTCCAGCGCCACGCCGACGCCATCGCGATCGCGCGGCGAAATGCTGGCGAACGGGATTTCCCATTGGCGCAAACGGGCCAGCAAGCCCGCGTGGTCGCTGACCGGCGAGGTGAGAATCAGGCCTTCGAGGTGACGCCCGGAGATCAGCGTTTCCACCTGCTCGACGAAGCCCGGATCATTCGCATCGACCGGTTGCATCAGCACGCTATAGCGCCGGGCGTCGCAGGCTTCCAGCACGCCGCTCTGCACTTCCATCATGTAGCTGGGCGAGGGATTGTCGTAAAGCAGCGCCACCAGGAACGAACGGTTGGTCGCCAGGCTGCGCGCCGACGGGTGCGGCCGATAGCCCAGCGACTGGACCACCTCCAGAATGTGCTGGCGGGTTCTCTCACTTACATGAGGCTCGTTGTTGAGCACTCGCGAGACGGTCTTGGCAGAGACTCCCGCCACCCGGGCGACGTCCTCGATGCGTGCGCGCATAGCCACCTGAAGTAACAATCAGCCAGGACTTGCCGCGTGTCAGCGCGGATGAGCCTGATTACGGCCCTGCGACCGCCATGTC
>DASXND010000203.1:0-6132 GCA_036495265.1 Dyella sp. | reverse complement strand
GGGTGCGTGTTCATGATGTTGCTCTCTCGATCGATGGGGTATGGGGAGATGACGACCCATCGTAACGGTCAGTGCAACGGCCGCGATGACAGCCTCGGCGCCCCGGCAGCGCTGCATTTTCTTGCGCTCACACATACGGATGGACGCCGCGCTCAACGCACCGCTCTTCAAGGGATCGGTCCCCGTGCTGAAGACGATGAGGTTCGATGGACAGGCCTGTGTATCGCGTCGTCGAAGGCGCGCGATGGAAGAACCTCGAGAACGAGGGTGGCCATGCGTGGATGCGCCCAGGAATGCGGACTCATGGCGGAGCAACATCCGGCGAGTCGGGAATTTGGGTGGACCGTCCCTCCTGGACGGGTTGCCACCCTGCGCGTCCGCACTCCGTCACGGACCCTAGCGCGTGCCTGGCGGCACGCTCCCCCTTGATGGAGGCTCCCTTAAACTCCCCACCACACCGTGCGGTGATGGGTCTGCGGCCAGAGCCGCGACCCGTCATCACTCCAACGAGGCTGAGGGCAAGTGTGGGTCACGCCACCGGGCGCTTCTATGAGATTTGTCTGAAATCGCGTAAAACCTGTCGCGCTGGAAAGGTGAAAGCTGGCACGCCCAGTGCCTGCATCGGCCATGACCTTGGCATGATCAGCCACGATCGCCAGGCAGCGCGTTGCATCCTGCCGGCCCTTTCTCGTGCGCTGAGATAGCGAGCGGGCACGATGCGGGACATCCTTCAACCGCTCGGCGAGAATGCCCCCCATGAGCAAAGTCGCCCCCTGCCTACCGTGAGCCACACCCTGGACCTGCCCCTTGAGTCGCCCATCGAACCGGGCCTGATGGTCATCCATGGCAACCGCATGGAGGACCTGCGCGACCTGTTGACCGCCTGGCTGGCCCGGGCGCCGCTGCGCCCGCTGGAAGACGAGTTGATGCTGGTGCAGAGCAATGGCATCGCGCAGTGGCTGAAATGGGCGCTGGCGCGCCCGGCCGGCGAGGGTGGCCTCGGCATCAGTGCGGCGATCGACGTGCAATTGCCCGGCCGGTTCCTGTGGGCGGCCTATCGCAGTGTGCTTGGCCGCGAAGCGGTACCCACCACGTCGCCGTTCGACAAGTCGCGCCTGGCCTGGCGACTGTTGCGACTGCTACCCGAACACCTGCACGAGACCGATTTCGCTCCGCTGCGCGATTTTCTCAGCGACGACCCGGACGAACGCAAACGCTTCCAGCTGGCCGAGCGGGTGGCCGACCTGTTCGACCAATACCAGGTCTATCGCGCCGACTGGCTCACGGATTGGGAGCAAGGCCGCTATCAGCTTCGCGACGAGCTGCGCAGCCGCCATACACCGCTGGGCGCCGACCAGCGTTGGCAGGCTCGGCTGTGGCAGCTGGTGTTGGACGACGTGGGTGACGAACGCCGCAACCATCGCGCGGCGGTCCATCATGCCTTCCTCGAGCGCATCGCCAGCATGACCTCGCGGCCTGCCTCCTTGCCGCGGCGCATCGTGGTATTCGGCATTTCCTCGCTGCCACAGCAGACACTGGAGGCACTGACCGCGCTGGCTCGTTTCAGCCAGGTGATGCTGCTGGTGGCCAATCCCTGCCGCCACTACTGGGCCGACATCATCGAGGACCGCGAGCTGCTCAAGGCCAACCAGCGGCGCCACGCTGGCAAGCCCGGCCTGCCGGCCGAGCCACGCTACGAAGACCTCCATCTCCATGCCAATCCGCTGCTGGCGGCCTGGGGCCGTCAGGGCCGCGACTATATTCGGCTGCTCGATGCCTTCGACAAACCCGATGGCTACCGCCAGCGCTTCGCCGCCTGGAATCGCAGCATCGACCTGTTCGCCGATACGGATGGCGATTCCCTGTTGCGCCAGATCCAGCAGGCCATCCTCGACCTGGAGCCGCTGCCACCGCAACCGTCGCAGCGCAAGTCGTGGCACACGAACGATGCATCGTTGCGTTTTCACGTCGCCCACAGCGCGCAGCGCGAAGTCGAGATTCTCCACGACCAGTTGCTGGCGATGTTCGAGGACGCGCGTCGCCGAGGCACTCCATTGTCGCCACGCGACGTGATCGTGATGGTGCCCGATATCCAGACCTATGCACCGCATGTACAGGCGGTGTTTGGCCGCGTGCCGTCGGACGACCCGCGGCACCTGCCCTACTCCGTGGCGGACCAGCCGACGCGTGGCGCCGTGCCGCTGATGGTGGCGCTGGAGCACCTGCTTTCACTGCCCGATTCGCGCTTTGCCGTCAGCGATCTGCTGGACCTGCTCGATGTGCCCGCGCTGCGCTCGCGTTTCGATATCGACGAGGCTGGACTGCCAACACTGCGACGCTGGATCGAAGGCTCGGGCATTCGCTGGGGCCTGCACGGCCGGCAAAAGCAAAGCCTCGACTTACCTGGCATCGAGCAAAATAGCTGGCGCTTCGGCCTGCGCCGCATGCTGCTCGGCTACGCCGTCGGCGATGCCGGCACCTGGCAAGGCATCGCGCCCTACGATGAAGTGGGCGGGCTCGATGCGGCCATGCTGGGCCCGATCACCGAACTCTTCGATCAACTGGAACATTACTGGCAGCTGCTGCGTGAAGCGGGCACGCCGGCCCAGTGGCATGAACGTCTGCAGGCGCTGCTCGCCGACTTCTTCGCGGCTGACGATCCGGCCGACAGCGACCGACTGGCGCGCCTGGGCGATGCGCTCGACGGCTGGCGAGACGCTTGTACTGAAGCGGCATTCGCGCAGCCCGTGCCGCTTGGCATCGTGCGCGAGCATTGGCTCAAGGCGATCGATGAAAGCCGTCTCTCGCAGCGCTTCATGGCCGGCGCGGTGAGCTTCGGCACGCTCATGCCCATGCGTGCCATCCCCTTCCGCGTGGTGTGTCTGCTGGGCATGAACGACGGCGATTATCCGCGACGCCAGGCGCCCGTCGACTTCGACCTGATGGCGCAGCCCGGCCACGCACGGCCTGGCGACCGATCCCGTCGCGAAGACGATCGCTACTTGTTCCTCGAAGCGTTGATTTCCGCACGCGATGCGCTGTACGTCAGCTGGGTGGGACGCAACGTGCGCGACAACAGCGTATTGCCACCCTCGGTGCTGGTTGGCCAATTGCGCGACTACATCGCCGCCGGCTGGCATCGCCAGGGCGATGACGCCAACGATACGGCGACCGGCAAAGCGCTGCTCGCGAGCATGACCACGGAGCATCCGCTGCAACCCTTCAGCCGACGCTACTTCAGCGCGAATCGTGATACCCACGTTTTCACCTATGCGCGCGAATGGCGGCAGGCGCACGCCACCCGCGCCGCTGCGCGCGCCGACCAAGAGTTGGCGCGATGGGAACCGGACGCCACGCTCGGCATCGGCCAGCTGCAAAGCTTCCTCAACCGGCCGGTGCGCTACTTCTTCAACCATCGCCTGAAAGTGCATTTCGCCGCACTGGATGAGGAAGCCGCGAATGACGAGCCGTTCGCACTGAACGCGCTGGAGCGGCACGTCGCCAACGCCACGGTGGTACGTGTTGCCGTGCAGGAGGACGACGCCGGCGAAGCGGCTGACGCGGCCGCGCGCCGCCTCGCCGAGCAGGGCGCCCTGCCGCCTGGCGGGTTCGGCGAGTTGCTGCGCGATACGCTGGCGCGGGACGCCGGCGGACTGGCCGCCAGCTGGCTCGCGGCCTGCCGACGCTGGCCGCAGGCCGCCGACAAGATCGAGCTGCAGTACAGCGCACACGGCATTCGCATCGAAGACTGGCTGACCGATCTGCGCGTGGGTGACGAGACGCCCTTCGTTCGCCTGGAGCTGGCGACCGGAAAACTGCGGCAAAAGAATGGCGAGCTTCGCCATGACAAGCTGATCGACGCCTGGCTGATCCACCTGCTCGCTCACGCCCAAGGCTTGCGCCTGCAGACGCGCGTCATTGGTGCGGATGCGCAGGTGATCCTTCGCGTACTGGATGCGGCTGAAGCGGCCAGGTGGACTGACAACCTGCTGGCGGCACTACGCGAAGGCATGAACGCGCCGTTGCCGATCGCCCGCAAGGCAGCCTATGCATGGCTGCAGCATGCCAAGGATGAGGACAAGGCCCGTAAGCAGGCCCAGCTGGCCTACGAGGGCAGCGCCTTCAGCCAGGTTCCCGGCGAAGTCGAGGAGGACGCCTGCCTCACCCGTGCTTGGCCAAGCTTCGCCAACATGGAAGCCGCTGGATTCACTGACTGGCTGGAGCTCTACCGTCCGCTGATGGATGTGATCTCGCAGGGAGACGTCGCATGAGTACCAGCGCACCGCTCCAACCCTTGCAGCTGCCGCTGTACGACATCCAGCTCATCGAGGCGAGTGCAGGCACGGGCAAGACGTGGACCATCGCAGCACTCTATCTGCGCCTTGTACTAGGTCACGGCCGCATTGACGGTAAACCCCTGCTGCCCGCCCAGATCCTGGTGCTCACCTTCACCAAGGCGGCCACCGCCGAGCTGCGCGAGCGCATCCGCGAGCGCCTGGGTGAAGCCGCCGAGGCGTTCCGTCACGAGCATGTGTCCGATGACTTCCTGCGCGAACTCATCGCTGCCTATCCCGATGCCGACGCCCGCGCGCGCGCCGCAAGACAGCTGGAGCTGGCCGCGCAATGGATGGACGAAGCCGCCATCCACACCATTCACGCCTGGTGCCAGCGCATGCTTGGCCAACACGCGTTCGATAGCGGCCATGCCTTCGTGCAGGACACCGAGATCGACGAGAGCGAGCTGCTCGCCGAAGCGGTGCGTGATTACTGGCGTACGTACTTTTTCCCGCTCGACCGCCACGGCGCCGCCGTTGTCTCGCGCTGGTGGCATAGTCCGCCCGCGCTGCTGAAGGCACTGCGGCCACTGCTGCGCCAGCCGCTGAAGAACCTGCGCCTGGACGGCAAGCCGCTGCCCGAAGCGCAACGCGCGCTCGGTGAATTCAGGCGCAGCATCGAAGCACTGAGCACATCCGAAGCCGGCGCGCGAGAGCAGTGGCTGGAGCACGTGGAGCCGATCGAAGCCATGTTCGCCGTCGCGCTGGACAGCGGTGCGCTCAACGGCACCAAGATGAAGCGCGAGAGGGTCGTGGCCGAGCTCGCCATACTGCGGCAATGGTCGTTGGGGCTAGCCGATGCCGGCGAGATCCTGCCTCGTTACGCCCAGTCCGCACTGATCGCCGCCAAGAACAAGAACGCCGTGCCACTTATCCACGACGCCTTCCTGGCCGTCGAAGCTTCCGTCGGGGCGCAGAAAGGACTCGCCACACTGCAGGCATCGATGCTGGCGCATGCCACCACCTGGGTGGCCCAGCGGCTGGAACAGACCAAACTACGTCGCGCCCAGCTCGGCTTCGATGACATGCTCAAGCGCCTTGATGGCGCACTGCACAGCCACGCGGGCGCCAGGCTCGCCGACACCATCGCCGCGCAATACCCGATCGCGCTGATCGACGAATTCCAGGACACCGACCCGCTGCAGTGGCGCATCTTTCGCCGCATCTACGCCGGACGCGGGCCCAGCGGCCTGTTGCTGATCGGTGATCCCAAGCAGGCCATCTATGGCTTCCGCGGTGCGGACATCCACACCTACCTGCGCGCCCGCGCCACCGCGCAGCAGCCAACCTGGACACTCGACACCAACTACCGTTCGACCGAGGCACTGGTGAGCGCGGTCAACCGCATCTTCGAGCACGCCGACACCCACGCCGAGGGTGCCTTCGGCTTTGGTCATGGCAGCAACGCGCTGCCGTTCCATCCGGTTGCAGCGCGCGGGCGAGACGATCGCCTCGTGCTCGATGGCCAACCGCTACCGCCCGTACAACTGGCCGTCGAAGACAACCCGGACGCACTGAGCGGTTCGTCCTATGTGGACTTGATGGCCCGGCACGCCGCTGCCTACCTGGTGCAATGGCTGACTGCGGCACAGCAAGGACGCTGCGGCTTCGTGGGCCAGGATGAGCATGTCACGCCACTGAAGCCAGGCGATATCGCCA
Source organism: Dyella sp. (assembly GCA_036495265.1). GTDB lineage: Bacteria > Pseudomonadota > Gammaproteobacteria > Xanthomonadales > Rhodanobacteraceae > Dyella. The sequence continues at coordinate 139 of DASXND010000203.1, read as the reverse complement.
TCCTCGTGCGCAACGGCAACGAAGCGGCGAAGGTGCGCGGTGAAATGCAGCGGCGTGGTCTCAAGAGCGTCTATCTGTCCGATCGCGAGTCGGTGTATGCCTCGGCCGAGGCCACCGATCTGCTGCGCTGGTTGCAAGC
>DASXND010000202.1:0-6395 GCA_036495265.1 Dyella sp. | reverse complement strand
GCACCGGCCGAGATCATTCTCGACATGGGCATCGGCGAAACCTTCAATGGCCGCGTGGCCGGCAATATCGCCAACGACGACCTGCTGGGCAGCATGGAGTTCGCCTGCGCCGTCGCGGGTGCCAAGGTGATCCTGGTGATGGGCCACACGGCTTGCGGCGCGGTCAAGGGCGCCATCGACGGTGCCAAGCTGGGCAACCTCACGGGGCTACTCGACAAAATCAAACCCGCAGTCGATGCCACGTCGTTCAGCGGAGATCGCAGCAGCAAGAACGATTCATTCGTGGACGCCGTGGCCACCACCAATGTTCATCGGACCATCGATGAGATTCGTCGCCACAGTCCGGTGCTGGCCGGGCTTGAGAAGGAAGGCAAGATCAAGATCGTCGGCTCGATGTATCAGCTGGTGGGCGGCAAGGTCGATTTTCTAAGCTGACCTGCTGGTATGGTGATGCGCACCGCGTAGGAGCGTGGCGGTCGGGGAAGTGTGTTGCGCCGGTTACACTGGCGCCATGCCTGCTGCTGCCACTTCCTTTGCACACCGCCCACCCGCCATTTTCCTGATGGGGCCCACCGCCTCGGGAAAGACCGCGCTCGGCTGTGCGCTAAGCGAGCGTTTTCCGGTGGACTTGATCAGCGTCGACTCGGCCCTGGTCTATCGCGGCATGGATATCGGCACGGCCAAGCCCGACCAGGTCACGCTAGCCCGTTACCCCCATCGACTGATTGATATCCGCGATCCGGCCGAGCCCTATTCGGCGGCGGATTTTCGCGCCGACGCCAGGGCTGCGATGCAGGAGATCACGGCGCAGGGGCGCGTGCCGCTGCTGGTAGGCGGGACAGGGCTGTACTTCCGTGCGCTGCAACACGGTTTGTCGCAACTACCCGAGGCCGACCCCGCGCTACGCGAACAGCTCAGCGCCGAGGCGGCGACGCTCGGCTGGCCGGCCATGCATTTGCGCCTCGCCCAGCTTGATCCGACTGCGGCCGCACGCATTGGTGCGAACGATGCCCAGCGCGTACAGCGCGCGCTCGAGGTCATCGCGCTGACCGGTCGGCCGCTTTCCGAGCAACAACGCGGTGGAAGTGGCGAGCGATTCCCCTGGCGCGTGCTCAAGCTGGCCTTGCTGCCGACCGATCGCGCGCCCTTGCACGAACGGATTGCCCAGCGCTTCGACACCATGCTCGCCGATGGATTTCTCGATGAGGTGCGCGCGCTGCGCGCGCGTGGCGACCTGCATGTCGATTTGCCGGCGATCCGGGCGGTGGGTTATCGACAGGCCTGGGAGCATCTGGACAGCCAGTCGGACGCCGCCGAGTTTCGTGACCGGGGCATCTTCGCGACGCGGCAATTGGCCAAACGGCAGATCACCTGGTTACGCGGCGAGCTCGATGCACGCGCGTTCGAGCCGGAGCGACCCGGCTTGTTGGAGCACGCCGAGCAGGCTTTGCAGCTGTTTCTTGGCAGTCCCGGCTAGGGCGCGATCAGGTTTTGGCTGAGGCGCCTTCTAAACGTCTTTTTCACACCTGCCGAAAAGCTGCATTTTCCCTTTCATCAACGATTTAAAAGTGGTTAATATTCCAGGCATTGGGTCGGGGCGCCGCGTGCGTCTTTTCTCCGGCCTGTCCGTTGCGAGGGGAGAACAAAAAATGTCCAAAGGGCAATCATTGCAAGATCCATTTTTGAACGCATTGCGCCGTGAGCGCGTTCCGGTCGCCATCTACCTGGTCAACGGCATCAAGCTGCAGGGCACCATCGAGTCCTTCGATCAGTTCGTGGTGCTGCTGCGCAACCAGGTGAGCCAGATGGTCTACAAGCACGCCATTTCCACCGTGGTGCCGAGCCGCAATGTGCGCATGGGCAACGGCCATGACGGGCACGACGGACACGACGCGCCGGCCGGGACCGCCGAGGCGGAAGGTTGATTCAAGCGGCCTGACAACCCATGTGGAAGGATGGCGCCAGGCTCCTAGAGCCGGCCTGGCGTTATCCGTTGGTCGTGTATCGACATACACTTCACCATTCCGGCATGGCTCCGCGGGCCCATGGCTCGCGGGGCGGCCCGCCCATATAGGTCATCCCACCCTCGTGTTTGATCGTCAAAAGAAAGGCGACCGCGCCGTACTCGTTCTCCCGCATTCGCGCGGCGAGGGTGATGCGGGGCGGCGAGCTGAAGAATTCGCCGAGCTGGTGAAGTCGGCCGGTGCCGAGATCCTGGGCAGCATTGCCGCCCGCGTCGAGGACCCCAATCCCCGCTATTACATCGGTACCGGCAAGGCCGACGAGGTCGCCGAGGCGGCGCGCGCGCTCGAGGCGGATGTGGTGCTGGTCGACCACATCCTGTCGCCGGTGCAGGAGCGCAACCTCGAGAAGCTGCTCAATATCCGCGTGGTCGACCGTGCCGGCCTGATCCTGGACATCTTCGCCCAGCGTGCCCGTTCCCACGAAGGCAAGCTCGAAGTGGAACTGGCCCAGCTCAAGCACCTGGCCACTCGCCTGGTCCGTGGCTGGACCCATCTGGACACCCAGCGCGGTGGTGCCATCGGCAACCGCGGCCCCGGCGAAACCCAGCTGGAGACCGACCGCCGCCTGCTGGCCGAGCGCGTGAAAATGCTCACCAAGCGGCTGGAGAAAGTGCAGACGCAGCGCGGCCAACAGCGCCGGGCGCGGTTGCGCAATACGGTGCCGCGCGTAGCCCTGGTGGGCTATACCAATGCAGGCAAGTCGACCTTGTTCAATGTGTTGACCGAAGGCGAAGTGTTCGCCGCCGACCTGCTGTTCGCCACGCTCGACCCGACCGTGCGCAAGCTCGAGGGCTTGTCGTGCGGTCCGGCTGTGCTGGCCGATACGGTAGGCTTTATCCGAGAGCTACCGCACGACCTGGTGGCCGCCTTCCGCGGCACGCTGGCCGAGGCACGTGACGCCGACCTGCTGCTGCACATCAGCGATGCCGCTGACGAGGAGCGCGTGCGCCTGTCGCACGTGGTCGACCGCGTGCTCGACGAAATCGATGCTGGCGAGCTGCCGCAATTGCGGGTGATGAACAAGATCGACCTCGCTGGCGTCGGACCGCGTATCGATCGCGATAGCGAGGGGCGGCCGCAGACGGTCTGGCTATCCGCCGCCACCGGCGAGGGCCTGGATCTGCTGCGCCAGGCCCTGGGCGAACTCCTGGGGGGCGAGCGCGTGCAGTCCGAGCTGCATCTGCCGCTGTCCGCCGGTCGCCTGCATGCCCGCCTCAAGGCGGCGGGGGCGATCGCCGGCGAAGTGGTGGACGAAGACGGCTGGCGCCTGGCCATCGACGCGCCGCGTAGCGTGATCGCGCCACTGAGCGGTGGCAGTGCGGCCGAGGCGGCCTTGCTGCAAGATTTGCTGGGGACCGTCGAGGAAACCCTGTAGGAAGGGAAGGTACCCCGGGCCTGGGCGGGGCGCGCAAAAACCGCGCTCCGGCGCAGGATTGGGGGTAAGCAGGGCTGGGGGAGGAATCGCCGCTCGGCTCTGATAGAATGAGCGGCGTTTGTGCGGCCATTCCGTGCCTCGGCGGCACACTTGCCACGACGCGCCCTCGCCACCATGTCTAAACCCATTCAACGTGCTTTCCGGCCAAAGTTGCCGGCCTCCCAGCGGCCTCAAGGAGACTGACCATGGCCTGGAACGAACCCGGTAACGGGCAACGTGATCCCTGGGGCAAGAACCGCCAGTCCGGCAACAAGCCGGGCCTGGAGGACATGCTCAAGCAGCTTCGCAACCGCCTTGGCAACTTCGGTGGTGGCGCCGGCGGCATCTTCACCATCCTGCTGGCGCTGGCGTTGGCGTGGTTGCTGATCGGCAGCTATACCATCGTCGATGCACGCCAGGCTGGCGTGGTGCTGCGTTTTGGCCAGTACTCGCGCACCTTGCCGCCGGGCTTCCATCTCAAGCTTCCGGCGCCGATCGAGACGGTCACCAAGGTGGGCACCACCGAGATCCGTTCGGTATCCGACAAGGTGCGCATGCTGACCAGCGACGAGAACATCATCTCGGTCGACTTCAACGTCCAGTACCAGGTCTCCGATGCACGCAAGTACCTGTTCTCGCTGAGCGGCCCGCCGGAAGACACCTTGCGCCAGGCAGCCGAGGCAGCCGTGCGCACCGTGGTCGGCGCCAACGTGATGGACAACATTCTCACCAGCCAGGTCACCGAGCCGGTCGTTCCGCCCACACCGGCGCCGGCCAGCAGTGCCGCTGCGGCTGCCTCGACGGCGATCGCCCCGGTGGCGCCCGTGGCGACGGCGCTTGCGCAGACCCGCGACACCTTGCAGCAGCAGACGCGCGAAATCCTCCAGGCCACCTTGAACGAATATGACGCCGGCCTGCTGGTCACCGATGTCAGCTTCCAGAACGTGGCGCCGCCACAGGAAGTGAAGGACGCCTTCGACGACGTCAACGCCGCGCGCGAAGACAAGCAGGGTACCGAGAACAATGCCCGCGCCTACGCCAGCCAGGTCGTGCCGGTGGCTCGCGGCGATGCCGCGCGCATCGCCGCCGAGTCGCAGGGCTACTCGGCCCAGCGCGTGGCCATCGCCACCGGTGAGGCGGCGCGCTTCAACCTGATTCTCAGGGAATACAAGGCCGCGTCGGAGGTGACCCGCAGGCGCCTGTGGCTGGAGACAGTCGAGGACGTGATGTCCAAGAACCCGAAGGTGCTGGACGGTTCCGGCGGTCGCAACATGATCTATCTGCCGCTCGATCGCGTGACCGGCAAGGAAGTGCCTGGTGTGGGCGCGGTGATGCAGTCCGCGGGCAACGATGCCCTGGTCGGCAAGGAGAAGCAGCCATGAAGTTTGTCTCCGGCATCATCGCGCTACTGGTCGTGCTGATCGGTTTCAACAGCCTGTTCGTCGTCAAAGAGGGCGAAACGGCCCTGGTGCTGCAGTTCGGTCGCATCGTGCGCACCGGCGACCAGCCCGGCCTGCACTTCAAGCTGCCCTTCGTGCAGCAGGTCATGACGTTCGACAACCGCATCCTCACCTTGGAAGCACCGCCTGAGCGTTACTTCACTTCGGAGAAGAAGAGCGTCAATGTCGACTTCTTCGTGAAGTGGCGCATTGCCGACAACGCGGCCTTCTACCGCGCGACGGCCGGTGACGAGCTGCAGGCGGCCAATCGCCTGACGCCCATCGTCAAGGACGCGCTGCGCTTCGAGTTCAACGGACGCACCCTGCAAGAGCTGGTGGCTGCGGGCCGCAAGGACATTACCGAGCGCGTGCGCAAGCAGACCGACACCGCGGCAGGCAAGAGCCTCGGTATCACCGTGGTCGACGTGCGCATCAAGCGCATCGACCTGCCGGACGAAGTGAGCGAGTCGGTCTACAAGCGCATGCGCGCCGAGCGCACCCAGCTGGCCAACGAGCTGCGTTTCACCGGACAGCAGGCAGCCGAGACGATCAAGGCCGATGCCGACCGCCAGGCCCAGGTCATCAAGGCCGAGGCCGAGCGTGACGCGGCCAAGGTGCGCGGTGAGGGCGATGCCCAGGCGGCAGCGATCTATGCGCAGGCTTACGGCCAGGACCCCGAATTCTTCGCGTTTTATCGAAGCTTGGCGGCGTACCGTAAGTCGTTCGAGGACGGCAAGGGTGTGCTGGTGCTGAAGCCGGATTCGGAGTTCCTGAAGTATTTCAACGACGGCGCATCGTCCAAACACTGAGTGGTAAGGGACGATGTCGCGTGAGCTGTGGGTGGCGTTGTGCCTGATGCTGGTGATTGAGGGTCTGGTGTTGTTTGCCGCGCCGCGTGGCTGGCAAGCCACCATGCGCGAGGCAGTGAAACTCAGTCCGCGTACGCTGCGTATGTTTGGTGCAGCGGCCATCGGTGTCGGTCTGGTAGCGCTGCAGCTGATGCATTGAGTTAATGCGGTAGATGGGCCGTTCAATCCATCACGATGACCAAGGGACGCCTCACGGTCGTCCCAGCGAGAAGCTTCTCAACACGAAGCTGGTCAAGCTGGGACCCAGCGACTCTTCGGGCGCTGAAATGACGACCAAGCGTCCATAGACGAAATCGCCCCACCAGGGGCATCCAATTTCCAAATTAGCGAGAGCAACATCATGGGCAAGTCAGTAGTCATCCTTGGTGCTCAGTGGGGCGACGAAGGCAAGGGCAAGATCGTCGACCTGTTGACCGAACGAGTCGGCGCGGTGGCGCGTTTCCAGGGCGGCCACAACGCCGGCCACACGCTGGTGATCGGCGGCAAGAAGACTGTGCTGCACCTGATTCCCTCGGGCATCCTGCGCGATGACGCGCTGTGCCTGATCGGCAACGGCGTGGTGCTGTCGCCCGCCGCGCTGAAGCAGGAAATCGAAGAGCTGGAAGCGCAGGGCGTGGAAGTGCGTTCGCGCCTGAAGATCAGCCCGGCC
>DASXND010000201.1:0-3435 GCA_036495265.1 Dyella sp. | reverse complement strand
AATCGCGGCGGTGAGTCCGAGACCATCATCGGCAAGTGGCTCAAGCGCAGCGGCAAGCGCGACAAGGTGGTGATCGCCACCAAGGTGGCGAAATGGGCCGAGCATCCGGGCCTGTCGCCGATGAACATCAACCAGGCCGTGGACGGCTCGCTCAAGCGGCTGCAGACGGATCACATCGATCTGTACCAGGCCCATGAAGACGACGCGACGGTGCCGCTGCATGAAACCCTGGGCGCGTTCGCACGGCTGATCGAGCAGGGCAAGGTGCGCGTGATTGGCGCGTCCAACTATGGCGCGGATCGTTTCGGCGAAGCGCTGGCGGTCTCCGCGAAAAACAACCTGCCGCGCTATGAAACGCTGCAGCCGGAATACAACCTGGTCAATCGCGCGGTTTACGAAAAGGAGCTCGAACCGCTGGTTGTTGCCGAGAACATCAGCGTCATCAACTACTACGCCTTGGCCAGCGGCTTTCTGAGCGGCAAATACCGTAGTGAGGCCGACCTTGGCAAGAGCGCCGCCCGCGGCGGTACGGTGCGGAAGTATCTCAATGCACGCGGGCTGGGTATTCTCGCCGCGCTGGATAAGGTGGCGGCTGCACATGGCGCGACACCTGCGCAGGTTGCGCTGGCTTGGTTGATTGCACGTCCGAGTGTGACGGCCCCGATTGCTAGTGCTACCAGCATTCCGCAGCTGATGGAGTTGTTTGGTGCGGTGAAGCTGCAGCTGAGTGCTGATGACGTCGCGGCGCTGGATCGAGCGAGCATCTGACTTAGCCTCCTCTCCCCTCCAGGCGACCCGAAGGGGAGAGGGAATCAAGAGCTACTCGCTGCCGTCCGGCGCTTCCACCTGATAGCCCTTCGCCTTGAGCTGCGCGATCAGTCCCTTGGGCGACAACACTTCTTCCATCGGCAACATGGCGAAGGTCTGCGTGTTCGCGTTTAGCGCCTGCTCGGCGGCGCCGAGCCAGATGGCCTGGGCTTTTTGCTGGATATCGCTGAAGCCCAGCTGCTTGGCGAAGCCTGCCTCGGTGACGGCAGAAATACATGCTTCGCGCAGATCATTCATCGGCAGGCCACGCAATGCCTCGATGTCACCCGTAGCCCAGGCGTTGGCGCGCGCCGTGATGCGGCCCATATCGTGTTCCACGGTATCGAGCGTACGTCCGAAGCATTCCAGATCGTCCATGGGCGAGACCTTGAAGGTCTTCACGGCAGAACGCGGCTGTTCGATCAGCATGGTGTAGCGCGCCGCGCTGACCTTCACGCCGTGCTTCTTGGCCAGCTCGCGCACCGTTTCCTTCACGCCACCGGAGGCACTCAGTCCGCTGCGCTTGACTGCCTTGTCGTACAACTCCACGGCCGCGAAGATCGGGCGCCAGTCTTCCACGCTGCGATCGCTGCCGATGTATTGCTGCTTGAGCACTTGCCAGCGTGCGTACTGCGCCGCGGGCACGACCTGTTGCAGACTTTGCCCGTCCGGATTCTTGCGAGCGCCGATCAAGGAGGGCAGCAAGAACAGCTTGCCGAAGAAATTCGTCTTCGGCTTCAAGGCCACAGACGGCGGCCCCAGCACTTCCTGCGATTCGGCGATGGTCTGTTCGACTTCGTCGGTTTTCCATTGCATGTGATCAGGCAAGGGCGACAACGTGCCAAGCACCCACATCACGTGATCACCCTTGCTCACCTTCCACAGGCCAGGTCCGGGTTGAATGCCACTGACCGTCACCGCGTCGAGATTGGTGACCTGCGATGGCACAGGGGCCGTCGCAGGAGTGGGCGGCGGACTTTGCCCGAAGACCGGTGCCGCGGCGACCAGAACGAACAGACCGACGGCCAGCGCCTGATGCAGATGACGGCTTAGCGAGTTACTGGTGGCGGTCCGATTCATGGATCGTGCTTCCTTTAGGGTCTGCATTCTGACCATTGAGCCATGGGTGCGGTTCCATGCATAGAAACCACCTATTCAGCCGCCCAGGCTTGGGCCGAGGCATGCCGCGGCTACGCACCACAGCACCGCGGCCCATGCAGGCTGTTTCGCCAGCGTGAGCATGGCAAAACCGCATGCGGCGATCACCATGTCGGCGGGTCCGTGCACCGTGCCCGTCCACACCGGATGATAGAACGCGGCAGCAAGCAAGCCGACGACGGCCGCGTTGATCGCGGCAACCACGCGCACAGCTTCGGCACGCGCCGATAGGCGCTGCCAGAAGGGGAGCACACCTCCGAGCAGCAAAAAGCCGGGCAGGAAGATCGCGGCCAAGGCGACCGACGCGCCGATCATGCCGCCCTGCCCGCCTTGCATCTGGCTGCCGAGATACGCGGCCAACGAAAACATCGGCCCCGGCATCGCCTGTGCCGCGCCATAGCCGGCAAGGAAGCTGCTTTCATCCACCCAGCCGGGCACCACCAGCGCCTGCCGCAACCACGGCAGCACCACATGGCCACCGCCGAAGACGAGTGCCCCGGCGCGATAGAAGGCCGCGCCGATCCGCAGCAGCAACGCGCCATGCATGCCCATGCTCAGGGCCAACAGTAGCAAGACCGCGTAGAGAGATAGCAGCGGCATGGCCACGCGACGACCGTAGCGCGGCGTAGGCGCCTCATCGCGATGCGCCGTGAGGTGGCGGCAAAGCCATGGCCCCATCAAGGCAGCCAACACAATCACCAGCAACTGCATCCATGCCTGTGGCTGCCACAGCAGGATGGCTGCCGAGCCCAAGGCGAGCGCGCGGCGTGGCCAGTCGGGTGTCAGCGCACGCCACATGCCGAGCACACCATGCGCGACCACGACCACCGCCACCAGCTTGAGCCCGTGCAGCAACGACTGCCCCCACGGACCATGCAGGTAGGGCGCCCACCAGGCGAAGGCAAGCATGAGCAAGGCGGAAGGCAAGGTGAAACCGACGAAAGCCGCGATGGCGCCGGGCCAGCCCGCGCGCAGCAAGCCGATGGCGAAACCGAGCTGACTGCTCGCCGGGCCCGGCAGGAACTGGCATAGCGCGAGTAACTGGGAGAAGCGCGCATCGTCGAGCCAGTGCCGCTGTTCGACGAAAGCGCGCCGGAAATAGCCCAGATGCGCGATGGGGCCGCCGAAGGAGCGCAGGCCGAGGGCGAGGAAGACGGTGAAGACTTCCGTGGCGCGGCCGGTTGGCACGGCGGACTCGTCGGATTGGGGCAGCGCGTTCATGGGCGGGAGCCTAGCGCAGTGTGGCGAGTGCCGGGCTTACGGAAGAAGACACGCAGATCATTTTAGCCCTACGCAAATGCGAGCCCGCATCGGACCCGCCAGCAAAGAGCGCAAGATGCCAGTCAAAGAAGGCCGCTTGCGCGGCCTTCTTTCCCGTACATGACGTTCCGACGATCAGCCCGCCGCAACGAGCGCCGCGAGTGCATCGTTGAACGTGGCGCTGGGGCGCATGGCCTTGCTCACCAGCTC
>DASXND010000200.1:0-1760 GCA_036495265.1 Dyella sp. | reverse complement strand
CGCGGTCGCCGATCTGTTCGCGCAACCGTGCCTCCTGTTCGCGCAGTTCCGGCGTGAATTCGGCGCCAAAATCCTCGGCTTCGAAGACCTGGCGGATCTCCACGTCCGACTCGATGCCATCGAACGGATTGGGCGCGCGCTTAAGCCATTCGATCGCTTCTTCCAGCGACGCGACCTGGATGAGCCAGAAACCGGCAATCAGCTCCTTGGTCTCGGCGAACGGTCCATCGATGACCGTACGCTGGTCGCCCGCGTAGCGGACGCGTACGCCGCGCGCACTCGGATGCAGACCTTCCGCTGCCAACAGCACGCCAGCCTTCACCAGTTCCTCGTTGAAGCGGCCCATGTCAGCCAGCAGGCGTTCGCTCGGCATCTCACCGGCTTCAGAGCTCCTGGTCGCACGCACCATCACCATGAATCGCATCGTCGTCTCTCCATTGGCTTGCAAAAGCGAGCCGCCAGGTGGCCTTGGGCCCGTCCTCGCGTGGCTCTCAACTCAGCGTCGAACGAAGAGAGCCGGAATCGACACGGCAACGCCACTTTTTCACGACGTCTTTGACGTCGACAGCACGGGCGAGGCTCGCCGCGAGCTGCGGAGCATGCGCCCGCCTACGTCAGCGGGTCGTGAGATGCGGGTCAACGGGCTGGCTTTAGCGCAGCGCCAACGCCAGCACGATGCCGATCCACAGGACCATGCCCAGCCAGTTGTTGTTGCGGAATGCCGTGAGACAGGCCTCCCGCTCGCGCGTGCGGATTTTCCACAACTGGTGGCCGAACTGGCCTGCCGCGGCGACCAGGCTCAGCCAGTACGGCCAGCCCAGCGAGGCGCGCTGGCCTACAAACAACATCGCCAGCAGAAACGTGGCCATCAGGATGCCGAGGATAGGCAGGTCGGCATCGCCGAACAGGATCGCGGTGGATTTGGCGCCCGCCTTGAGGTCGTCATCGCGATCGACCATCGCGTATTGCGTGTCGTAGATCACCGACCACAGGATGTTGGCGATAAACAGCAGCCAGCCCACCGGCGGCACCGCGTTGGACACCGCGGCAAACGCCATCGGTATCGACCAGCCGAACGCCGCACCCAGGACCACCTGCGGGAGGTGCGTGTAGCGCTTGGTGAACGGGTAGATGGCGGCCAATGCCGCACCGACAAAGGACAGCTTGATGGTCAGCGCGTTGGTGAACAGCACCAGCACGAACGACAACACCAACAGGCTCGCGAAGATGATCAACGCCTCACGCGGGGTGACCCGGCCCGAGGCAAGCGGCCGCCCGGCCGTGCGTGCCACCTGCGGATCGAGCTTGCGGTCGGCAAAATCGTTGATGGCGCAACCGGCGGCGCGCATGGCGAACACGCCCACGGTGAAGATCACCAGCAGTTTCACCGGCGGGAAATCCGACGCCGCCAGCCACAACGCCCACCAGGTCGGCCACAGCAACAAGAGTGCGCCGATCGGGCGATCCATGCGGGTCAGCACCAGATAGTCGCGTGCCTTGGTGCGATAGGGCTCGGGCAACTTCTGCAGCAGCCAATCGAGCACCCGCGTGGCGCGCGTGGAGCTGTCCGCCGGGCGCGGCGGCGCGACGGTCTTCACCGGCGCGGCGGGCCGCGGCCGTGGGCCGGTCGACGGAGACGGGTTGCGCCGCTGGCGCTTGCGTGAGGAAGGAGCCATTGCCCCAGTTTAGCGTGGCCTGCCCGGAGTCGTGACGTGACGCAGCACCGGTTTGTCGGTCTTCGGCACACCGCTTTGTCGTCG
>DASXND010000199.1:0-12885 GCA_036495265.1 Dyella sp. | reverse complement strand
AGCTGAAGGCTCGAGCAGCGCGGTGCGCTGCTCATCGCTCTTGTGCTGTTGCTTGAGCTTTTAGCTCTTGGCACTTCGGGCCCCTTTGGCGCGGCGGGTGGGTGGAGGAAAAGCCCGCAGGGTGGCTCGCAGGGATGCGAGCCAGTTTGTCGTCAGGGCAGGATGCCCTGTCGACAAACCTCCGTAACCCACCCGCGTACCTGGAGGGCGTTAGCCCGGAAGGCGCGCCATCGGGGTGGCCTTTCTCTTGGTTACTTCTCTTTACTCCGGGCATCCTGCCCTCCGCCCTTCGGGCCAGCTGCGCTGTTCGCACGCGCTCCTGCGCGTGCGTGGCCACGCAAAGAGAAGTGACCCGCTGTCCGGCAGGACAGCGGAAGCCCGCGGCAGGCGAGCCCGGTCGCGGCAAAGTCACAACAGGGCGAAAGTCACTTCCCGACCCGTTCGAGTCCTAATCCGACAAGCCCGATCCACCAGTCTCACCCCCGACGACTGGCGGTCAGACCGCCATTTCCGCTATTTTCCGAGTCTTTATGCCGGCCGCTACGGCGGCCACCCCCTCCGGGAGTTCGAGTGAGCATCAAATCCGACAAGTGGATCCGCCGTATGGCGGAGCAGCAAGGCATGATCGAGCCGTACGAGCCCGGGCAGATCAAGGTGCGCGGCAACACCAAATTGGTGTCGTACGGCACGTCCAGCTACGGCTACGACGTGCGTTGCGCGCGCGAATTCAAGATCTTCACCAATATCAACTCGACGATCGTGGACCCGAAGGCGTTTGATCCTTCCAGCTTCGTCGACGTCGAGGCCGACGTCTGCATCATCCCGCCCAACTCGTTCGCGCTGGCGCGCACCGTCGAGTATTTCCGCATTCCGCGCAAAGTCCTGACCATCTGCCTGGGCAAGAGCACCTACGCGCGCTGCGGCATCATCGTCAACGTGACGCCGCTGGAGCCGGAGTGGGAAGGCCACGTGACCTTGGAGTTCTCCAACACCACGCCACTGCCAGCAAAAATTTACGCCAATGAAGGCGTGGCGCAGATGCTGTTTCTCGAGTCCGATGAGGAATGCGAGACCAGCTACAAGGACCGTGGCGGCAAGTACCAGGGCCAGCAGGGCGTGACCCTGCCGCGTACCTGAGCGTATACCTTGCCGGCTTGCGCTTTAATTCGTCATACACCTGAATGGTTGCCGTCCGGATCGGCTGCGATGATCCGTCCCGGCGCTACACTTCCTTTGATTACATCGATTCTTTGCAGGAGATCCGCATGATCCGTTTTTCCACGCTGCTGACCCGTGCGGCTGCAGCCATCCTGCTGGGCAGCATGTTGGTGCTGGCCGGTTGCCACAGTGGCAGCACCAAGGACAAAGTGCGCACGTCTGATATGAAGAGCCAGTTCGACACCGTGATCCAGGCCTATAAGAGTGGCCAGTTCGTGGTCGACGGCGCGGTACTGTCGGCGCTCGATACCGGTAGCCATTTCGCTTACCTGAAGGACCAGGGCAAGCTGCCCAAGACCGTCCTGCTCGAGCCCAGCGACGATTCGAAGATCCGCAAGCAGCACTTGCAGTACATGGCGCGCCTGCAGCTCGACTATGGCTTCACCGTGTACTACGACGATGGTGGCGAGCTGAAGAAGATCAGCGTCGTCGATACCAAGGCTCGCGATCTTGAAGACTACAAGGCGCCGCCCAAGGCCGCCGACGCACCGCCGCCGCAGCAGCACCACTGATCGTTGTCCGTTCTAAAAAAGCCCGCGGATCGCTCCGCGGGCTTTTTTCGTTGGGATTTCGCGAGAGGGGATCGCGCACAAGGTGCGCTCATACGAAAGGCGACGTATTTTTGTATGAGCGCACCCTGTGCGCGATCAACGTCTCAACGTTCCAGTTCGCCCCGCAATCGCAGCATCAACCGTCCAAGCGAGCCTTCGTCATAGGGCAGGGCACGACCACTGCCCCAGACCGGCCCCGGCCACGCCGCATCGCCTTCGCGACGGCCGACGACATGCACATGCAGCTGACGGACGATATTTCCAAGCGCACCGAGATTGAGTTTGTCGAACGGAGCGACCGCACGCAGGGCTTGCGCGGCGTGGTTCGCTTCCTGCCATAGCGTAGCCTGCTCATCGGCGGGCAGGTCGCAAATCTCCACCAGGCCAGCGCGGCGCGGCACCAGCACCAGCCACGGAAAGCGCGCATCGTTCATCAGCAGCACGTCGCTGAGTCCGAGCGATACGACATGTTGCGTGTCTGCCTGAAGCCGAGGGTCGAGCGTGAAGTTACTTTCGCTCATGCAGCGTGCGCCAGATGCTTGTCGAAGAACGCCAGCGTGCGCTGATACGCCAGCTTTGCGCTGGTTTCGTCATAGTGATCGCCCACGTCACGGTTGAAGGCGTGATCGGCCGGATAGGTGAAGAGTTCCATCTGCGGCAGCATCTCACGATGCTTCTGCACCATCTCGGGTGGAATGGATCGGTCGAGTTCGCCGAAATGGAACATCACCGGTGCCTTTGGCTTCTCTCCCAGGAACGGCAGATTGCGTGCGCCGTAATAGCTCACCGAGGGCAGGCCGAGGCGGATCGCTGAAAGCAAGGCCACCGTGCCGCCCCAGCAGTAGCCCACGCTGCCAATGCGTCCCGCGGATGCGATGGCTTCCGCTGCGCTGGCGACGTCTTCCAGGGCGCGGTCCAGGCCCAGTTCCGTCACCAGGGCCTTGCCGCGCGTATAGCCAGCCTCGTCATAGCCCAGTTCCACACCCGTCTCAAGATGGTCGAAGAAGCTAGGGGCGATGGCCGTGTAGCCGGCTTCGGCGAAACGGTCGGTGACGCTGCGGACGTGCGCGTTGACACCGAAAATTTCCTGGATCACCACGATGCCGCCCTTGGGCTTGCCGTCGGGCTGGGCCAGGTAGGCACCGATGCATTGCATGCGCGTGGTGTTGAGATGGATGGTCTGGCCCATGGCAGCGCGACTCCCAATCAGTGAAGGGGAGATTCTAGTCGCGTAAGCCGAAACGAGTGCTCGGCCGTCCATGGAGTCATCAAGCAGCGTGGCCGTCCGAGCGATGACGGGCCGTCCGTGCCCCACCTGCCGGATGTGCTGCGGACAGGTTCCCCAAAGTGGCGCGGCGACTTCTCCGCCGCACCCTGGATCAGTGAGGCTTCGCCGCGGAACGCAGCGGAATATCCTGCAGCAACCAGGTCATCAGGAAACCGGCCGCGGCCACGCAGGCGGCGATCAGGAATACCCCGTGCAGCGACTGATCGAAGGCATCCAGGAACTTCTGGTGCAGGTCCGGTGGCAGCTTGCTGATCATGTCCGGCCGCCAGGCACGCGGGGCGGCCGAGGGTTGTTCGGGCATGAATTGGGCCAGGCGGTGGTTGAGCCGCAGCGTGAAAATCGCGCCGAATGCCGCCACGCCGATGGAGCCGCCAATGGAGCGAAACAGCGTCACGCCCGAAGTCGCCACGCCCAAGTGCTTGAAGTCCACGCTGTTCTGCGCAGCCAGGATCAGCACCTGCATCACCATGCCCAGGCCCGCGCCGAGCACGCCGGCATACAGATAGAGCAGGGCTAGGGGCGTGTCGACTTCAAGCGTGCTCAGTAGGCCCAGGCCGATCGTGGAGATCGCCATGCCGATGATGGGAAACAGGCGATAGCGGCCGATCTTGCTGATGACGCGACCGCTGATGATCGAGGTGGTCAACAGGCCACCCATCAGCGGAATCAGCTGCGTGCCCGCACCCGTCGGCGAGGCTCCCTTGACCACTTGCAAGTAGAGCGGCAGATAGGTGATCGAACCGAACAGCGCCGCACCCACCAGGAAACCGATCAGGCTGCACAGCAGGAAGGTGCGCTGCTTGAAGAGCTCCAGCGGGATGATCGGCTCCTTGGCGTGGCGCTCTTCGTGCACAAAGCCGATCAGCGCAATCACGGCAAACAGCAAGGTGGCCCATAACTGGCCCGACGACCACGGCAGGATCGTGCCGCCCTGCGTGGTGAACAGAATGGCCGAGGTCAGCGCAATGGCGAGGAAGAGCGCACCGAAGTAGTCGATTTCGTGTTTGATGTGCTTGGTGTGCGGCCGGAACACGGCGGCGATCACGCCCAGTGCAATCAAGCCCAGTGGCAGGTTGATGTAGAAGATCCAGCGCCAGCTCAGATGCTCGACGATGGAGCCGCCGAGCAGTGGGCCGATCACCGTGGCCAGACCGTACACACCACCCAACAGACCTTGGTAGCGCCCGCGGTCGGCTGGCGGGATCACGTCGCCGATCGAGGCCATGGTGACCACCATCAGGCCGCCGCCGCCCAGGCCTTGCAGGGCGCGCGTCAGGATCAGCTCGTTCATGGTCTGCGCCACGCCGCACAGCACCGAACCCGCCAGGAAGATCACGATCGCCGTCTGCAGCACGATCTTCCGGCCAAAGAGGTCGCCGAACTTGCCGTACAGCGGCACCACGATGGTCGAAGACAACAGGTAGGCGGTCACCACCCAGGACAGGGATTCGAAGCCGCCCAGTTCACCCACGATGGTGGGCAAGGCGGTGGAGACGATGGTCTGGTCCAGCGCGGCAAGCAGTAGCACCAGCATCAGTGCCCCGAACAGCAGATGGATCGGCGGGTGCGTCTGCGATGCCGGTGCTGCAGATGTGGTCGCCTGCAGCATGGCGGCCTGAGACGAGGGTTGGACAGTCATGGCGACGGGGCTTGGAATTAATTAATGAATTTATTAATATTGGGTCCAATCGAGCTGCCAGTCAACCCGTTTGGCGAACGTCACTAGAATGACCCGATCAAGGGAGTTCCTTGTGTCCACCGAAACCACCCAGTCGGCTCGGCGCCCCGGTCGGCCTGCCAAAGCGGCCGCCAGCAAGGACCAGCGCGAGCGTCTGCTCGATATTGCGCTGGAGCTGTTCGCGCGAAATGGCGTGGCCGATACCACCTTGAGTGCGATCGCGCGCAAGGCGGGCATGACACCGGCCATGGCGCATTACTATTTCAAGACGCGCGAGCAGTTGTTCGACCTTCTGATCGACGAGCGCATCATGCCGGCGCGGGCGAACATCGAGGCCATTTTCAAGGAGCATGCCGCCGATCCCCTACGCGCACTTACCCTGCTGGCGGAACGGCTGGTGGCCACCAACGCGCGGCTGCCCTGGTTCGGCGTGCTATGGATCCGCGAAATGATCAGCGACAACGACATCTTCAAGCAGCACATGCGCAAGCGCTTTGGCATGGAACGCCAGATTGCCATGTTCGATGCTGTGCGCCGCTGGCAGAACGAAGGCAAGCTCAACCCGAACATCGAGCCGTCCTTGCTGTTCGTTTCGTTGCTAGGCCTGACCACATTGCCGATGGCCGCGGCGCGCCGCTGGAAGGGGGATCCGTTGGTGGCCCATGTCGACGCGCAGGTCATTGCCCGCCATGTCGTGGCGATGTTGACGCATGGCATTGGCCCGGGCGGAGCCGGCGAGGAACGGCTCGCGTGATTTTATGAAGCGAGGGAGGTTGGGGTGGATGCCGGTCGCCGTCTCCCATCGGTTGATACTTGCGCTTTGCAGGCTGGCGAGGCCCTTTTCTGACTATCGGCGCCCGGGGCTGTAGAATTACCCGTTTGTCTCCTAAGCCTTTCGACCATTGGTGCATCTGTGGGCGTTCAAAAAAGCATTCATAAATCAACGAATAACGCCGATCGCGCGGCCAGGGTGGGTTTTGTCAGCCTGGGTTGCCCCAAGGCCCTGGTCGATTCCGAGCGCATCCTTACCCAGCTGAAGGTCGAGGGCTACGAAATCGTGCCCAGCTACGGCGCCGCGGATGCCGTGGTGGTCAACACCTGCGGCTTCATCGATGCGGCCGTGCAGGAATCGCTCGACGCCATTGGCGAAGCCTTGCATGAGAACGGCAAGGTGATCGTCACCGGCTGTCTGGGCAAGCGCGCGGAGCTGATCCGTGAGGCTTACCCGGACGTGCTTGCCATCAGCGGCCCGCAGGATTACGCGAGCGTGATGCAGGCCGTGCATGCGGCGTTGCCGCCGCAGCGCAATCCGCTGCTCGACATCATTCCGGATACCGGCATCAAGCTCACGCCGAAGCACTACGCGTATCTGAAGATTTCCGAGGGCTGCAATCACCGGTGCAGCTTCTGCATCATCCCGTCGATGCGCGGCGACCTGGTGTCGCGTCCGGTCGACGAAGTGCTGCTGGAAGCGGAGCGCCTGGTGAAGGGCGGCGTGAAGGAACTGCTGGTGATCTCGCAGGACACCAGTGCCTACGGCGTGGACATGAAGTACGCCGAGCGCCAGTGGCGCGACAAGAGCTACCGCACGCGCATGACCGAGTTGTGCGAAGGCCTGTCGGAGCTGGGCGTATGGTCGCGCCTGCACTACGTCTACCCGTATCCGCACGTGGACGAAGTGATGCCGTTGATGGCGCAGGGCAAGATCCTTCCCTACCTCGACATCCCGTTCCAGCACGCCAGCCCGCGCATCCTCAAGCTGATGAAGCGCCCCGGCAATATCGACAAGACGCTGGAGCGCATTCGCAACTGGCGCAAGGTGGTGCCTGATCTCACCATCCGCAGCACCTTCATCGTCGGCTTCCCCGGCGAGACGGATGCGGAATTCGAAGAGCTGCTCGACTTCCTGCGCGAGGCCGAACTGGACCGCGTGGGCGCGTTTGCCTATTCGCCGGTGGATGGCGCCAAAGCCAACGAACTACCGAACCCGGTATCGGAAGAGCTCAAGGAAGACCGCCTCGAGCAGTTCATGGCCGTGCAGGCGGAAATCTCCGCCGCCAAGCTGCAGCGCAAGATTGGCCGCACCATCAAGGTGCTGGTGGATGAAGCCGGCGCCGAGGGCGCGGTAGCGCGTTCGGCCGCGGATGCGCCGGAGATCGACGGTGTCGTGCATATCGCCGGTGGCCAGTCGCTCAAGCCGGGTCAGTTCGTCGACGTGGTGGTGGAAGACGCCGACGAGCACGACCTGCACGCGCGCCTGGCCGGCTAAGCGTTGCCGCGGTGAGGGCGTGATGCGATACGTCGCGCCCGCACGCGGCACCATCGATCCCGCCGCGTTCGCGCGCTTGCCTTTGTCGGACTGGCAGGCGCCCAGCGAATGGCTGCTGGGTGAACACTGGCCGTCGATCGAGATGCTCAACGCCGCCCGTCCCGCCACCATGTACGAACGCTTCGTGGCGCAGACGCTGGCGTTGCTCGAGGATGGCCAGCATTACGAGCAACGCATTGCTGCGGCCGGCGAGATCGCCACGCGTGAGTCCAACTGGCACGACCTGTTCAACGCCGCCATGTGGTTGCGGCACACCGCACTGAAGCGGGCGCTCAACGCCCAGCAGGTCGCCGAGATCGCGCACATGGGAACCAGGGTGCGTTCGCGGCCGCAATACGCCATGACGCATTTTGACGAGGCGGGTGTCATCGTGGTCCTGCGCGATCGGCGCTTGCTCGACCTGTGGGACGCCCACGACTGGCATGGGTTGTTCTGGCGCGAACGGGTCGCATGGCTCGATGGTCGCGCTTCGCTCGAGGTTTTCGGCCACGCCCTGCTGGAGCACGCGCTGACCCCGGACAAGCTGCTGGTGGGCAAGGCCCTGGTGTTCCTTGCGGGCGCCGACGGTAGCGGGGCGGGTGCCGTTTGCGCAGAGGCGATTGCCGCGGGAAGGGTGCTTCGCGACCCGCTGGAACTGCGGCCCTTGCCGTTGTCGGGCATCCCAGGATGGCATCCGGACAATGGAAACGAGACGTTTCACTGGCACGCTGACTGCTACCAGCCACGCCGTGCGGGGCGCGAATACCCGTTGCCAGGCGTCCTGTAGTTCAAGAACCTGCGAGTTTATGAAATTGCGGTGGCGCGGCGATCGCGCTACAACGCCAGCAGCGGCGAACCGCTGGGGAGCAGGCAATGGACACGGCTTGTCAGGTGCGCTTGGGGAAGGGGTGGGCCAAATCGTGCAAGGCCAGTCTGCTGGCCTGCCTGCTGGTGTTCGGTTTGCCCCTGCGTGCCGGGGATGCGGCCACGACCAAGGCGCCGGAAACCCTTCGTTTCGGCATCCTGCCGGTCGGAAGTGCCGCCGAATCACGCGACCAATGGCGGCCACTGCTGCAGGATCTCGAAAAGAAGCTGGGGCGTCCGGTCAATATCGTGTCAGTCAGCAGCTATGCGGGATTGGCCAGCGCGATCAAGGATCAACGCGTGGACGTTGCGTTCGTGTCGGGCCGCCTGGCCACTGAAGCCATCGAGCATCAGCACATGAGCGTGATCGCCCAGTTCGTGCGCGGTGATGGCGGCAAAGGCGACGTCGCCATGCTCGTCGTGCGCGCGGATGGTCCCATCCACAATCTCAAGGATCTGCTGGCCAGGCCGGGACATTGGCGTTACGCGCGCGGCGAGACGCTCTCTGTCGCAGGCTATGTTGCGCCGGAGGCTGCGGTGTTCGCGCCGCGAGGACTCAACTCGGACACGTTTTTTGCGGGCGTGCGCGTGGGCAATCATCAAAACAATGCGTTGGCCGTGGCCAATGGCGAAGTCGATGTGGCGACCAACAACGGTCCCGACCTCGACCTGTTTCGCCAGGATTTCCCGAATGAGGCTTCGCAACTGAAGCCGATCTGGCGATCGGTCCCGCTCCCTTCGGAGGTGCTGGTGGTTCGCGATGCGATGCCCGCGTCCGTTCGCAGTGCGCTAATGGCGTTCATGCGCGGCTACGGGCATTCCCCTGGCGCCACCGGCGAGCGTGAGCGTGTCAATCTCGCCCGTATTCCGGATTTGGCAGGCTTCGCGCCAGCCGATAACCGGGTACTGCAACCTTTTGTCGATATGGAGTTCCTATTGATACGGGAACAGGCCCAACATGGCCAATGGGTCAACGAACACGCGCGGGAAGCGCGCCTGACCCAGATCGACGCGGACTACCAGAAGGCCTTGCGCGACCTGCTGCGGCACTGAACCGGTAGTTAGCTGGCGGGCGCTCAGGGGTGGTCCGGCCCATTCAACGACGGCGTCGCAGCTTCGGGCGCGCCGGTTAGACGTTCATTCTGCTGGAGATATCGATGTCTGCTTTTGATCGTGTACGACGCGCGTGCTGGCTTGGTTTGCTGGTGGTGGTGTTTGGCGCCATGCCGTTGGCGCATGCGCAGACGGCCCCATCCGGTCTGCCCGATGCAGACAAGCAGCAAATCAAGAAATACACCTTGAACGAAGACATATTCAACCGCCTGGTGGCCGCCACGAAAGAGGCTCGTGCCGAAGGTATTACCCCCAGGGGCGCACCGGATCCGAGCAAGGTGCACAGCCTCGACGATCTGGCGGCGCAGGCGATGGCCGGTGATCAGCGCATTCCCGCGCTGGTGAAGAAATTCGGCTTTACCCCGCGCGAATTCATGCTCGCCAATATCGCGCTGACGAACGCGGTCCTCGCCGTGCAGTCGCGCAACGATCCCGCGCTGGCGAGCAACCTCAACCAGGTCTGGGTCAATCCGGAGAATATTCGCTTCATCGATACCCACCAGGCCGAAGTCGCGGCCTTGATGCAGGGCGGCGCCGAGCCCCAGCCCAGCGGTCAGGCTCAGTAATCCACCGCCACGATGACGAAGCGGGTCGGCCCGCCGGGCAGTTCCGCTTCGAATTCGTCGTCCAGCCGTTTCTTCAGCGCGGCGCGCGCCAGCGGCGAATCGATGCTGATCCAGCCGAGCTTGGCGTCGGTCTCGTCCGGACCCACGATGCGATAGAGCAGGCTGTCGCCGGTCGTCACGTTTTCCAGTTCGATCCTGGCGCCGAAATACACCCTCTCGCGATCGGCCGGTGCGCCCTCGGCGACCTTGAGCGAGGGAATGCGCTTGCTCAGGTAGCGCGCGCGTCGATCGATCTCCCCGAGTTGCTTCTTGCGGTAGGTGTACTCGGCGTTCTCGGAGCGGTCGCCCTCCGCCGCGGCGGCGGCCAGCGCCTTCACCACTTCCGGGCGCAGCGTATGCCACAGGTGGTCGAGCTCGGCCTTGAGCCGCTCAAAGCCTTCCCGCGTGATGATGGCGGTGGAGGTGGGCGAAGGTGGGCGCCAGCGGCTCATGCGGGTTTCGTGTGCTTATGCAGTTGTTGCGACAGCGCGTCGAACTCGCCGCGCAACGGATGATCTGGCCAGGCCGCTACCAGTTTACCAAGCAACACCGCCGCCTCGGCCTGCCGGTCGGGCATGGCGGCCAGCAGGCGCACCGCCACCAATCCATAGTGCGGGGCCTGGGGTGAACGGGGCCACTGTGCAAGAAAACCGCGGCACAGCTGTAACGCGAGACGGTTCATGCTGGAGCGCGCGGCGAGTTCAGCCAGTGGTCCTGCGGTGGCGGGATC
Organism: Dyella sp.; assembly: GCA_036495265.1. Classification (GTDB taxonomy): domain Bacteria; phylum Pseudomonadota; class Gammaproteobacteria; order Xanthomonadales; family Rhodanobacteraceae; genus Dyella. The sequence goes on along the minus strand of DASXND010000199.1, from coordinate 2,530 downwards.
ATCGGGTATGAAGTGGCCGTCCAGCTCCAGGCATTCCTGCACGATGCCCAGCGCGCGGCGTGATTCGCCATTCGCCATCAAGGCGGCGATCCAGATCTGGCCGTGCACCAGCAGGGCATCACGCAAGCCTTCCTGGCGAAGCAGGTCGCGATAGGCCTGATGCAGTGACGGTGGTGCGCTGCGATGTTGCAGGCGTGCAGCGAGCATGCCGAGCGCGCCACGGCGATCCGTGGTTGCCATCGACTGGACCTCGTGCAGCAGTTGCGCGTCCTCGTCCTGGCCGTTCTCTGCAACCATCGTTTCCGCTTCCGGCGTCAGGCCGAAGCGTTCGTGGCGCTGGTGGATCATCGCGCCCATCAAGTGCAGGTTGAGGATGATCAGGTAGATATAGGCGAACGCGAACAGCGGCAGTGCAAGCAGTCGCGGCAGCAAGCTCGTGGCCACCGAGGTCCCCACGATCAGGGCGCCGGTAGCAAGATTCAACGCTACGGGAATCAGATACGCCGTGCCGAATCGGCGCATGACCTCCCACCAGGTCACCGGGCTCAGCGCCAGTTCGATGCTGCCGTCGAACGCCAGTGACATGTCGATGGCGGGCAGGGTGATGGCGAACAGGATCATCAGTGGCCACAGCACCGGCGGATAGAACACGCCGCCGAGGATGCACAGCGCCACGGCCAACAGATGTACGGCCGTCAGGCCGCGTCCGGCGGCGGGATTCTCATCGGCACCGATATCCGGTGGATCGGCGTAGCCGTTGGCCGTATGCAGCATGCAGGTGGCGGCGTAGCGCCAGGTGGCGGTCCATAAGGCAAAACTGGCGATCACGCCGATAAACGCCGGCAGCATCACCGCGTAGTGCGCCAACGCCAGTGCGGTGCAGGTGGCCAGGCCCGCTCCGCGCAGTGGATAGCCCAAGCCTGTGATGAAGCGTGCGTGGAAAGGCGTGTCGGGCGAGACGGTGGCGACGCGGTTCATGGATGGCATGGCTGGCGGTCGCTCACCACTTGCCGGCAACGGCGCTGCCCGGCGCGACCGGCGCTAAACCGGTGCGGGCGCTTTCATGGCGGCCGATCAGGATGTCATTCATGGCGTTCCGTCCCTAGGTTGCGTGGTGATTGTAGCCAGGTGGACCCAGGAGCCCGCAGGCCTTCGCGTTTTCGTCGCGGCATCGCCTGTCGTGGCGGGATGGCACCAGCGTGTTGAGTCATCGACCCCGTGCGCAGTAAGGTCGACCCTTCGCTCCGACAGTGAAGTCGTCCATGTTCCCCCGAGCTTTCCCCGCTACCTTTCGCCTGGCTCCCCTGGCCGGCGCCCTCGTGTTGCTCGGCGCATGCGCCTCGACCGGCAAGGGCCCCACGCCGCAGGCCAACCAGCTCTACACGCAACTCGACCAGGCCAGCAAGGGTTATGAAACAGCCCTGGCACAGGCGCGCCAGGGCAATACGCAAGCATCCCAGCAGACCCTGGATGCATCGCTCGATCAGCTGAGGATTGCCGCGGCGCAGTGCGGCAAGACGCCAGGCTGCGATCCGCAGCGTTTCTTCTCGGTGTTCGATCGCCTGCTGCGTCTGAAGGATGGCAATTTCTCCCTCGGCGACGACATGGATGCCACGAATGACGAAGCGCCGGAGGGAAGTGTCGCTGGCAAGACCGGCGCGGCCAGCCTGCCGGAGGCGCAACGCAGCGTGACGCTGCTGCGAGGGCAGCAACTCTCCCAGTTGATCGCCATGAACGGCCCGGTCAAGGCCGCTCTGGAAATGTGGCTGACCCAATGGCGTCCCAACTTGATGGATGCGTACGTCAACTACCAGTTCCTGCGCCACCAGATGTGGCCGCCGTACGAGCGGGCGGATCTGCCGGAGGCGCTGCTGTTCGGCATCCTCGCCAAGGAATCGGGCGGCAAGGTGCACGCCGTATCGCGCTCCGGCGCGGCGGGGCCGCTGCAGTTCATGTATGCCACCGGCATGCGCTTTGGGCTGGGTATGGAAGACGGTTTCGACACTCGCTTCGATCCCGCCGAAGCGGCACGTGCCAATGCCGATTACCTCAATGAGCAGCTTGGGGTATTCAACAACAATCTCGAGCTGACCATCGCCGCGTACAATGGCGGCGAAGGCCGCATGAAACGCCTGGTAGGTGACGACACCTCGGTCAGCCTGTACGACCCGCGCATCTACAACCAGCTTTCACAGGAGACGCGCGACTACGTGCCCTCCGTGCTCGCCGCGGCGTGGCTGTTCCTGCATCCGGAGAGCTACAACTTGCGCTTCCCTCGCGTGGACGGCGTACCCGGCAGCATCACGCTCAAGCGGGCGACGTCGCTGACCGAGTTGACAGTTTGCCTGGGCTCGGCCGGCGGCATGAGCAATGGGTGGTTCCGCACCTTGCGCAACCTAAACCCGCGCCTGGATCCCCAGGTGGCGCAGCCTGCGGGCACGCGCCTCGTGGTTCCCAAGGTCTTGGAGCGGCCTTTCGAAGCACGTTGCACCGATGGTCCCTGGCCGATCCTGGCCAATGACCTGCATAC
>DASXND010000198.1:0-5540 GCA_036495265.1 Dyella sp. | reverse complement strand
ATAGGGAGTACCAGGACGAGTGGCCATCCACCTGTTTCACGCCGACACCGATGAACAGATCGCGGCGACTTTCGAGGTCATGCAGCAGCTTCGCCCGCATCTCCAGCGTGCCGAATACGGGCCGTTGATGCGCAGCCTGATGGCGAGCGATGGGCTAAGGCTGCTGGCGCTTGCGGATGGCGACGCGGTCCGGGCCGTAGCCGCCTACCGCGTCATGAATATGCTTTATTGCGGTCGGGCGCTCTTTGTCGACGATCTCGTCTCGGACGAACCGGCCCGCTCGCTTGGCTATGGCGCCTCAGTGATCGCCGCGTTGAAGGACGAAGCGCGAGCGCTCGGCTGCACCGAAATCCAGCTGATCTCGCGTGTCACCAGGGAGCAGGCACATCGCTTCTATTTCCGCGAAGGATTCGGCATCGAATGCTTCCACTTTCGCAACAAGCTCTCGTGAGCGTCGCCTAGTCCGGCAACCCTGCAAACCCCTGGAACACGACCACCTAAGGCCCGGGACGACTCTCTGGCCTCGGGTGCGCTGGCGTCTGCAACCGCCAAGCATGCCACCACTGCCGTCGACCCACGCGGTCGGTCCCGCCGTACTGCTGGTCGTCCGCTCGGCTCCCCCGATGGAGATGACATGGCTTGCAGTCGTCTGGAACGGCGGGCAAGCTAGATCGTTTTAGCAAACGGAGGTTTCATGTCTAGCGAAGAAACAATCATCCAGATCATGCCCGCTACCGGCTGGGTCGCTGTATACGACATCGATGGCGAGGAAAGCGCCGAAGCCATTGTCTGCTTTGCGCTGGTCGAAGCGGTCGAGGATGGCGTCAAGAGCCGCGACGTTCGCCCCATGTGCGCTGACGGCAAGCTCATCGATTTCGCCGACGCTGCCGAGAATTTTCTTCGGGTCGAAGAGTTGGCGGAGTTCGAAGAAGAGGAAGACGAGGAAGACGAGGAAGACGAGGTAGAGGAGTAATCAGGGCGTTTCATCAGCCTGAGCTTGCCCGCCTTCGATCCAAGGCGGGCATCTCCAAGCCTCGCACCGCCTACCAGGTCAGGTCGTCGGGCACCTGGAACTGCTTGTAGTACGCGTCGTCTTCGTCAGGCTCGCCGCTAGCGCTGGCGAGGCCGTGATCGAGCGCGATGGCCGTCGTGTCGCGCGCATAGATCTTTTCCGCGGCGGCGCGAGGCAACAGCTCGTAGCCCTGGTCGTGACGGGCGATGACCAGCGTGCCCTTGGCCAGCTGCGCGCGTTGCACGTCGCTCACCAGCACGCTCTGGATCTTGTCGTCGACCGTGAAGCGATAGGCGATCTCACCGTCGCGCTTGATCTTGTGCGCCTCGATAATCTGGCGGATCTGGGCGCGCAGTTCGTTGGCCCTGATCTGCGCGTTGTGTTCCGCGGCCAGCGCGCGATCGCGTTCGGCACGTTCCGCCTGTAAGCGCTGTGCATCCACCTGTTCGGTGCTGGCGGGCGCCGGCGCCTTGCCCTGGCGTTGTTTGGTCTGTTCGCGCACGACCTGGGCCACCTTGCCCTTCTTTACCAGGCCGGCCTTGAGCAGTTGTTCTTGCAGGGGGTTGCGCATGGGAAACGAGAGTGTGGCTGGGCGAGATCGCGGAGGGTCATTGTAACGCGCCTACCCGCACCCGCAGGTGGGCTGTCCATCGATGACTGGCTTAGGGTTAGCCGTTGCCCCGTACGCGCAGGGTCAAACCCTTCAGGAAATTGCGCAGGGCCTGGTCGCCGCAGAGACGGAAATTCTTGTGCTCGGGCTGGCGGAACAGGGCCGTCATTTCCGGCTTGGAAATCGGGAAGCCGGCGTCTGCAAAGGCCTGATGCATGTCCACGTCCTTGAGCTGGAACGCGACACGGAGCTTTTTCAGCACCACATTGTTGGTGACCCGCTTTTCGATTGGGCGCTGCGGCTGGCTTTCGTCCTTGCCGCGGTAGTGGAACACCAGGCCATCGAGAAAATGCGCGAGCACGCGGTTGCTGCACTCGACATAGCCTTCCTCGTCTTCCTTCTTGAGGAAGGCCTGCACATCCGTTTTCTCGATCGGGAAATCGGCGTCGGCGAGCTTGGTGATCTCGACCACCTTGATGTCGCTGAGATCGAGCATGTAGCGGATGCTGCGTAGTACGTCGTTGTTGATCATGGCTATTCCGTGCTGAGCGCCTGATGGCGCCTATGACGATGCAGATTCTAGTGGCTTATGGCCCCGCTGGGCCCCGGCGGCGCGAACGCGATGCGTGGTGGGAGCGACTTCAGTCGCGATAGACACTTACCTCGACGGCCGCTGTCGCGACTGAAGTCGCTCCCGCGAAGAAACTGGTTCTTCGAGGTTTCCTATAGGGCGGGACAGAGCCCGCCGCGCCGCTTCAGTAGCCGATCAACACAGCCGGCGTGGGAAACGCCTTGACGCCGAACCAGTTGTCGCGCTCGTCCCGACATCCCGGGCTGCCCATGGTGTACTTGCGGCAAATCGCGGGGCGCTGGTCGTAGATGGTGCAGCGTGAGGTGTTGGGATCCACCGCCGCGCACCAGCCGTCCTCGCCCTTGGCCAAGGTTTCCATGCCGTGGGCATCGCGATCGATCAGCCATTCCGGCACACGATCATCGGGCATCAGCACGACGGTAAGTCGGCAACAGACCGCCTCGCAGTCGTTACAGCTCACGGAGGGGTCGACGCTCTCGGCGTACGGATCGAAGGGAATGCTCACGCGACAGTATGACGGCTTTCCCGCGCGGGTTTATGAACCTCGGGCCGGCGCGGCGCCATCGGCAAGCCTCAATCGGGATAATCGAGCTTCGGGTACCAGTGACTGTCGCGGCCCTCGGGCGTCATGTCCAAAACCGTCCAAATCGGCATGAGATCGGGCGCGCCACGCGGATCCTGGCCGGGATCCGCGCTTTCGAAACCCATCTCGCCGGCCCAAAAGTGGCGGATGACGCCGTCGCGGCGAGTGAACACATTGATGGCCGCGTCGTCACCACCGTCTTTGCCGATGCCGTGGTAGTCGCGACTGAAGCCACCGTCGATATCGCTGTACAACTTGAGGTGACGCCAACCGCGCTCGTTCTTGAAGGCCACCAGACGCTCGATCGGCGAGCGCGCCACCACGGCTAGCGCAATGCGCTGCTCCATGTCGCGCGCCTCACCATCCCACGCGCTTAGCAAGGACGTGCACATCGGGCAGGGACGCTCACGCTGGGGTCCGAACATATAGCTGTAGATCACCAGCGTCTGCTTGTCGCCAAAGAGGCCGTTGAAATCCACCGGCCCATGTTCGCTGCGGAAGCGGTAGTGGCCGGTGACTTCGCCACCCGGAGGCAAGGCACGGCGTTGCTCCGCCACGCGTTCGATATGCCGGCGCAGTTCAAGCTCCTCGACCAGCAGGGCCTGGCGCGCGCGGCGGTAGTCGGCGCTTTCGTTAGGAAACGTCATGCCGTTGCGCTTGGCGAGTTCGGCAGCGGGAACGAGGGTAGAGTTCTGCGTCATGGTCATCTCCAGAGGGTGGGCCCATCAATCGCGATCGGGCGCGCCAAGCGGGAATAGCGGACGGTATACGCGCGCCTCGTCAACGGCGCGTGCAAACGACGGGCGGGCCAGCAGCCGGCGTCGGTAAGCGAGCACATGCGTGAACGCGGTGTCGATGCGATGTGTCCAGTCGGCATAGAACAGGAACGGTGCGGCAGCGCAATCGGCCACGCTGAAGTCGTCGCCCGCCGCCCATTCGCGCTTGGCCATGACCTGGTCCAGCCAGGCATAGGCGGTGTCGAGCATCTCACGCGCCTCCCTGACGCTACGCGCATCGCGTTCGGCTTCCGGTCGCAGGCTATCCGCCACCACCCTTTGCTGCGGCGTCGAGATGTAATTGTCGAAGAAGCGGTCCATCGCGCGGACCTCGAGCGCCGCACCCGCATTCAGGGGCAGCAGGGACACCGGCCCCGGATAGTGCAAGCCCAGGTACTCGATGATGATGCTCGCCTCCGGAATCGTGCGTTCGCCGTCTACCAGCACGGGAAAGCGCTTCAGCGGCCAAAGCGCCGCGAATTCACCCAGCAGCCGCGGGTTCTCATGATCCAGCAGGCGCCACTCGAAGGGCGTGCCGTTTTCATACAGTGCGATCAGCACCTTCTGGCAGTACGAGGAAAACGGGTGGGCATAGAGCTTCAACGTCATCGTGGTTCACCTGGCTGAAAGGAGGGGTTCTACTCAACGACGAACGGGGCTGGCGCGAATCGACAAGCCGCGGGAAGCGGTGGTGGCCGGGCGGCCAGCCCCTATCTGCGATGCGGCGGGCAGGGGGATTGTCCGGGGGCGCGGCCCGTGGCCGTCAGGCTTATCAGCCTGCATGGCGTACCTTGTTGACGTTGTGGCGCGGAGGTCCCGCCTCGCGCATTAGATGTCACGGGTCAAGCGCAGGTCGTTGAACTTGCGGCGTTCGATAAGCGCATTGACCTTGCCGTGTTCGTCGCGGCGAAAGATCAGCAAGTTGCGCTCGTCGTCGCTGCCCATGAACACGTCCTTGGCGATGGGCTCCAGCACGTTCGCTGGTCCGCCAGGCTTCGTCACGTAACTGAGTACACCGTGCGCGTAGCTCACCGTCCAGGCTCGGCCAGGCGCGTAGCGGTAGGTGCCGCTGTAGTCGTCCGGCACCACAGCGGCGACCGCGAGCTTTGGCGGCGGGGTGGGCAGCGTCACGTCTTCGTAACCGGCGAGTCTCCACGCGCCCGCCTGCTTCACGAACGTAAGCAGCGACTGGTAACGCACGACGAAGTGCTGGCCAAACACGGTTTCCCGCTCGTACTCCTCTGTTTGCAGGATCGCCGTGTCGCCGTATTGCTGCACGTGCGCGTCGCGTAGTTCGATGCTGCCAGACAGGCCGGGCGGAAACGGATGCAGCGACGCCACCGTATCGGCCTTGTGCGCAATTCGCCCAAACTCGTCGACGACGACGGCATCGTCGGTAAGCGCTCGCTCCCAAACTGCCTTGTCCCCGGTCGGAATCGCGTCGACCAGCGCTTGCGTCATCTGCAGCAGTTCATCGCGCAAGGGTTTCGGCGCTTCGGCAGCTTGTGCTGACAAGGCCGGGATCAACGCAACAGAAAAGGTGAAAAGGAACCCGAGCGATCGCATAGGCATGACGACTCCCCTCTAGGATGGCGCAAAGCATACGCCGGCCACGAAACCCGGGACCCGTGCGTGAAGTCACTACAAGTAAGGCTCCCGCGTGGTCGTGGAATCCCAGCATTTGGCCCTGATCGACGTTGCAGCCACCAGGGATTCCGAGCAAGCTGGAGAAGCCCCATGTCGATCCGACAGCTTCCGTCCAAGCGGTCACTACGGTTTTACGACGAAAAAGCGTTCAATCCGGCACAAAAGGTTGGCATGAATACCCGAGCTGACGCCCTGGTTTTGGAAAGTACGATCACCTGCCCGATGTGCGGCCAGCAGGCGACGGAAGCGATGCCGACGAACGCGTGCATCTTCTTCTATGACTGCGCGGGATGCGGTGCTCAATTGCGCCCAAAGCCGGG
>DASXND010000197.1:0-2145 GCA_036495265.1 Dyella sp. | reverse complement strand
CAGCAAGCTGCTCACCGACACCGCCGCCCACACGCCCAGGCCCAGCAGGATGGGACGGGCACCGGTGGAGGCCATGCGGCGCAGGTTGGCCGAGAGACCGATCGCGGTGAGCGCCACGATGATCAGGAACTCCGCCGCCATATGCAGGGCAGGCTGGATCGCTACCGGTATGAGGCCCGCCGTACGCACCGCCGAGGCCACCAGGAACCACAGGATGAACCAGGGGAAGATGCGGGCCAGGCTGAAATCGCTGGCGCCCTGCTGCTTCTGCTTCCACGCCGTGGCGAAGGCCAGCACCAGGCAGACCGGGATGATCAAGGTGGCGCGGGTCAGCTTGACGATGGTGGCGTAGTCGCCGGCCTGCTTGCTGAAGCTGTAGCCCGCCGCCACGACCGACGAGGTGTCATTGATCGCGGTGCCGGCCCACAGGCCGAAGCCGAGGTCGGACAAGTGCAGCAGATGGCCAAGCAGCGGAAACAGCAGCACGGCAACCAGGTTGAACAGGAAGATCGTGGAGATCGCGAACGCGGTGTCGTGGTCGTCCGGCTTGATGATGGGCGTGACGGCAGCAATCGCCGAGCCGCCGCAAATCGCCGTACCCACACCGATCAAAATCTTCAGCTTGTCGTCCACCTTCAGAAGGCGGCCCAACAGCCAGGCGGTGAGAAAGGCCACGGTCATGGTCACCAGGGTGACCGACAGGGACTCAAGACCGGTCTTGGCGACCTGATTCAGGCTCAGACCGAACCCCAGGGCAATGATCGACCACTGCAGCACCTGTTTGCCGGCGAACTGGATGCCCGCCGTGTAGCTGCCACCCGGTGCCACCAGGTTGCGTACCGCAATGCCCAGCACGATGCCGAACACCGGGCCGCCAATCAGCGGTACCGCCTTGCCCAGCCCCAGCGCGACCAGGGCGATGGCGACCGAAAGCAGCAGGCCCGGCAAGCGCTGATGGAGGGTGGGAACGGAGAGGGTGGTGGCGGGGGCGTTCATGGCGTACTCCTTACGACGGCGCCATTCTCCGCTTGCTTATCCATCAATAAAACTTTGAATTTCTGATGGATGGCATAAGATTAACTGATGATCAATATCAGCCCCCGTCAACTTGAAGTGTTCGTGCAGATCGCGCGCCTGGGCAGCGTGCGAGCCGCCGCCGAAGCGCTATATCTCACCCAGCCCGCCGCCAGCATGGCCCTGGCCGAGATGGAGCGGCAGCTGGATGCACCGGTATTCGCGCGCGAACGCGGTCGCCTGCGGCTCAATACCCGCGGCCGTGAGCTGTTGCCGTTGGCGCAAGAGCTGCTCGAGCGCTATGCCGAGTTCGGACGCATCGGCAGCGGCAGCGCGGAGACCTTGGGCGGCGAGTTGCGGGTGGGCGCCAGCAACACCGTAGGCAATTATCGCGTGGGCGAACTGCTGGGCGATTTCGTGCGCGCCCATCCCCACGTTTCGGTTCGTCTGCGGGTGTCCAATACGGCCGAAATCGTCGCCGCCATGCTCGATCACGCGCTGGAACTGGGCTGCGTGGAGGGGCCGGTGGCGCATCCTTCGCTGGAGGTGCGTCCCTGGCGTGACGATGCCTTGGTGGTGTGCGCGTCGCCGGATCATCCACTGGCGCGCAAACGGCGCTTGCAGCCGAATGATTTCGCCGGCGCGCGCTGGGTCTTGCGTGAACCCGGTTCGGCCACGCGCAGCCTGAGCGAGCGCGCGCTATCCAGTTTGCCGATGGGTGAGACGGTGTTGGAGCTCGACCAGACCGAGGCGATCAAGCAGGCGGTGATTGCCGGCCTCGGTATCGCCTGCCTGCCCGAAGTGGCCGTGACCGATGCGGTGATGAGCGGGCGCCTGAAAACACTGAAGACGCCGTTTCTCGATTTGCAACGCAAGCTGTCGCTGCTGCTGCATCGCCAGCGTTATCGCGGTGCACTGATCGAAGCGTTTCTGGGCGACGCATTCAGCGGGCGTGGCTGATCTCGCCGATGCCCGCTCAACGGCGATCACTCACCCGATAATCTCGGCGAGCAACGCTTCTGCCTGTTCGTGCGTATGCGCGCGCAGGATACGTGGCGCGTTCGCACGCAGGTTGGCGTGATCCAGCGTAGCCAGGCGATCGCGCACATGCAGCAGTTGGCTCGGATGCAT
>DASXND010000196.1:0-6719 GCA_036495265.1 Dyella sp. | reverse complement strand
CTGCCCAGATAGGCGGCCAGCAGCACGGCATCTCCCGATCGCGCGTGCGCGCGTGCCAACGTGTGAGCACACAGTCGACCATAGCGACGCAGATTCGCCGGATTCATCAGTTCGACCTGTGGTGAAATCTTGGCATCGCGCAGCTGACGAAGATAGAAATGGCGGTTCGGCCCGTCGGTCCAGCCAAGGAAAATATCGCTCGCCGATTGCATCAGACGTTGGCCGGCAACGACGCGCTGCCCATGATGCGGGTAGGGGTTCTTGCCGATGAACGGATCAATCACCGACTCGCGCGCCTCCTTAAACTGGAGGAAAAGCGGGTCGCCACTGCCGGACACGAGCAGGATGATGCCGCAGTAGGTGCCTACACTGCCAACGCCGACGACTTTGACAGCGGCATCGATCGACTCAAAGCGCTCCAGCAGGACGCGTCGCTCCGGCAGCAGGGAGGCAACATAGCCCTTGAATGCGCGCGCGCGCTCTTCAGCGGAAATGACGTTCTGGAGTAGGGGGTCGTGATAGAGCAGCGGTGGTTCGTCCTGGATGCGTGCAGGCGAGCCGCCTGTCACCGTCAACTTGACGAACTCCTTCATGTGAGCGGTGTACTCCTTGGCCTTGCGCACATTCTTGGTCGTCAGCTTTTTCATTTGTTCGTCTTGAATCCGGCCAATGACCGCCTCCAGGTCGATATGGTCATACCAGGCATCGAGCAGCGGCATGGCCGCGTAATCGGCCATGTGGTCGCGATACGCGGACGCTGCCTCCCAGGCGACGTCACGCGCGTCGTCGGCCGCGAATCCGTTGGCGCGCGAAGCCACGACCAGGCTGGCGCAGAGTCGCTTGACGTCCCACTCCCACGGGCCAATCGTGGTTTCGTCGAAATCGTTGATGTCGAACACGAGCTTGCGCTCGGGCGTGGCGAACCCGCCAAAGTTCACCACGTGGCAATCCCCGCAGATCTGCAGGTGGATGCCCGTGCTCGCGGTGGAGGAGAGATCGTTGGCCATGATGGCGGCGGCACCGCGGTAGAACGCGAACGGCGATGCCATCATGCGGGCATAACGGATCGGCACCAGCGACTCGATCCGACCCTTCGATGTTTCGATCAGGATATCGACAGGGTCACGCCGCCCCTTCGGCGCCTGCCAGCCGCCCAGGGACTTTCGCGAGCACTTAGCGCGGATGTCTCTTGCCATCGCCTGCCGGGTTTCCACCGCCTGATGGAAGCTGTCCTGCGACAGGGGTGCGCTGGGCTTTGCCGGAGCGTCAGGCTTGGCGCCAGTGGCCTGGCGCTTGGATACGCGCTTGGTGGTGCGTCGTTCGGCGGCGGCAACGGCGGATGGTTCGGCTACGGTGGACATGGGTGCCCCCTGGTCTAGATAAAGCGTTGCACGAATGGTGCTGGCCTGCCGGCCAGTGCTCCATTTGACACCTGGGTCAGGCAAAGAAAAACCGTAAAACTACGGTGAAATGCGCGAGCCCTTAGGGACGCGGTCGCTTGGCGGCGGGTGGCATGCCACCTTGACCTGCTGATCCTCCGCTACGAATCAGTCGCGCGTTGCCAGGGCGCGATTCACCCGCAATGCCACCAGCGTGCATGCCACGCCGGAGAGCAGATAGGCACTCACGGCGACCAGTCCGAATCGGGACGACAGGCCGAGTGCGACCAGGGGAGCGAAGGCTGCGCCGATCAACCATCCGAAGTCGGTGGTCAAGGCTGCGCCGGTATAGCGGAAGCGGGCTTCGAAATTGGATGTAACGCTACCCGCCGCCTGGCCGTACGACAGTCCAAGCAAGGCGAAGCCTACGATGATGAAGGTGCGCTGCGCGCCACGATCGCCACCCAGTAACAACGGTGCAAACAGCGCAAAAATACCAATTAGCGCGGCCGCCGTGCCGAGCATGGTGCGACGGCCGATGCGGTCGGCAATGACGCCCGAAGCGATGACGCCGAGGATGCAGGCAACGCCACCGACAATCTGCACGATCAGTACGGCATCGACCGATTGCGTGGTGCCCAGCGCAATCCAGGACAAAGGAAAAATAGACACCAGGTGGAATAACGCATAGCTGGCCAGCGCCGCGAAGGCGCCGAGAAAAATGTTGCCGCCTTGCGCGCGGAGCATGTCGAACATGCCGATGGGCTCCAGTTCACGCTCCTCCATCAAGCGCGTGTATTCCTCCGTGACGACCAGCCGCAGGCGGGCGAACAACGCGACTACGTTGATCGCGAACGCGACGAAGAACGGATAGCGCCAGCCCCAGTCGATGAAGTCGTCGTGGTCGAGGTTGGCATGCAGGAACAGGAACAGGGCGCTGGCGACCATGAAGCCGATAGGTGCGCTCAACTGTCCCAACATGGCGTACCAGCCGCGGCGTTGCGGCGGTGTATTGAGGGCAAGCAGGGACGGCAGGCCATCCCATGATCCGCCGAGTCCAAGGCCTTGCAGGATGCGGAACAGGATCAGCAAGGCGATGGACCAAGCGCCAATGTCTTTATAGCTGGGCAGGAAGGCCATGCCCGCGGTCGCGCTGCCAAGCACGAACAGTGCGATGGTGAGCTTGGTGCCGCGACTCCATCGGCGCTGGAAGGTCATGAATAGTGCCGTGCCCAGTGGCCGCGCGATGAAGGCCAGTGAAAATATCGTGAAGGCATACAGCATGCCGTTCAACGGCGTTTCGAACGGAAACAGGACGGTCGGAAAAACCAGCACGCAGGAGATGCCGAAAACGAAGAAGTCGAAGTATTCCGACGTTCTTCCAATGACCACGCCAATGGCGATCTCGCCTGGGGCGACTTTCGCATGAGTCTGCAAGCGCCCGATTTCCGCGGCCGAGGTGCCGGCGGGTTGGCGATCTTCATGCATGCTGCTTGACATCATCGTTACTCAGAAAGAGGGAGGATGTGGCTGCCGCAGTATGGCACCGCCACGCCTCACAGCGTTATCGGGAAGTGACCTGTTCCGATATCGCGCCGATCGGCGTACCGTCTTCAACCATCCCATGTCGGTTGCGTCGTCGGTTATGTCCATGAAGGCTCTCCGCGGACTACTGCTACCTATCGCTACCTTGCTCACGGGCTGTAGCACCGTGCTCATGTCGCCATCCGGCGACCTTGCCGTGCAGCAGCGCAATCTGATCATTACCTCGACGCTGCTCATGATGATCATCATCGTGCCGGTGATCGTGCTTACCTTGCTGTTTGCCTGGCACTACCGGGCGTCCAACAAAAAAGCCACTTACGATCCGGAGTGGTCACACTCCACCATGCTCGAACTGCTGATCTGGTCGGCCCCGCTGCTGATCATCATCGCGCTCGGCGCGGTCACCTGGGTCAGTACGCACAAGCTCGATCCGTTCCGTCCGCTCGAGCGCTTGTCGTACGGACGTCCGGTTCCTGCCGATGTGCAACCGCTGACCGTCGAGGTGGTAGCGCTCGATTGGAAGTGGCTCTTCATATACCCCGAACAAGGCATTGCCACTGTGAACGAGCTGGCGGCGCCGGTGGACCGACCGATCCGCTTCAAGATTACGGCGTCGACGGTGATGAACTCGTTCTTCATTCCTGCGCTGGCCGGCCAGATCTACGCGATGCCCGGCATGGAAACCAAGCTGCAGGCGGTGATCAACAAGCCCGGTGAGTTCCAGGGATTCTCGGCCAATTACAGCGGCGAAGGTTTCTCCGGCATGCACTTCCTCTTCCACGGCGTGAGCGAGGAAGCGTTCGCCCAGTGGATACAGCGTGCGAAAGCCGGCGGCGGTTCCCTGGACCGTGAAGCCTATGTGAAGCTCGCCCAGCCGAGCCAGAACGATCCGGTACGCCGCTACGCTGCAGTGGAACCGGGCCTGTTCCTCGCCATCGTCACGCGTTGCTTGCAGCCCGACAGTCCATCGTGCATGAAACCCATGAAGATGCAGGGCATCGGCAGCGAAGTTGCCGTGCCCGCTGCCAAGGGAACGGAAGGCATGCCAGCCATGCCCATGGCCCATCCAAAGTAATCCCACCGACTGACCATTCGCGCTGTGGTGTCCAAGATGTCTGACCATCTCGACCTTACCAAGCTGATCTTCGGTCGCCTCACCTTGCAGGAGCTCCCGCTGCACGTGCCGATCGTGTTGGGCACGTTTGCCGTCGTGATGCTGGGTGCCATCGCGTTGATCGGCGTGCTTAGCTACTACCGCGTGTGGGGTTATCTCTGGAGGGAGTGGTTCACCAGCATCGACCACAAGAAGATCGGGATCATGTACATGATCCTGGGCATCGTGATGCTGCTGCGCGGTTTTTCGGACGCGATCATGATGCGTGCGCAGCAGGCGATCGCGTTCGGTGATTCGGCGGGCTATCTGCCGCCAGAGCACTACGACCAGATCTTCACCGCGCACGGCGTAATCATGATCTTCTTCGTCGCCATGCCGATGGTGACCGGCATGATGAATTTCGTCATGCCGCTGCAAATCGGCGCGCGCGATGTGGCGTTCCCCTTCCTCAACAACTTCAGCTTCTGGATGACCGTGGCCGGCGCGATGCTGGTGATGTCATCGTTGTTCATCGGTGAGTTCGCGCGTACCGGCTGGCTGGCGTACCCGCCGCTTTCCGATATCGCCTCGAGCCCGGATGCCGGTGTCGACTACTACATCTGGTCCTTGCAGATAGCCGGAATAGGGACGTTGTTATCGGGCATCAACCTGCTGGTGACCATCGTCAAGATGCGTGCACCTGGCATGACCTTGATGAAGATGCCGATCTTCACCTGGACGGCGCTGTGCACGAATGTGCTGATCGTCGCGGCCTTCCCGGTGCTGACCGCCGTGCTGGCCATGCTGGCGCTCGATCGCTACGTAGGCACCAACTTCTTCACCACCGAACTTGGCGGCAACGCCATGATGTACGTGAACCTGATCTGGATCTGGGGTCATCCCGAGGTCTATATCCTGGTGCTGCCGGCGTTCGGCATCTTCTCCGAGGTGACCTCCACCTTCAGCCGCAAGCCGTTGTTCGGCTACGCGTCGATGGTGTATGCCACGGTGGTGATCACGGTGTTGTCCTACCTCGTGTGGCTGCATCATTTTTTCACCATGGGTTCGGGTGCCAGCGTCAATTCGTTCTTTGGCATTACCACGATGATCATCTCGATTCCCACCGGGGCGAAGATCTTCAACTGGCTGTTCACCATGTATCGCGGCCGCGTGGAGTTCGAGGTGCCGATGCTGTGGACCGTGGCCTTCATGGTCACCTTCGTGATCGGCGGCATGACCGGTGTGATGCTGGCGGTACCACCGGCGGATTTTTCACTGCACAACAGCCTGTTCCTGGTCGCCCACTTCCATAACGTGATCATCGGCGGCGTGATATTCGGGCTGTTCGCCGGCATCAACTACTGGTTTCCCAAGGCGTTCGGATACAAGCTCGACCCGTTCTGGGGCAAGTGCTCATTCTGGTTCTGGGTGGTGGGCTTCTACTTCGCCTTCTTCCCGCTGTACTGGCTTGGTTTCATGGGCGTGACGCGCCGGCTCAGCCATTTCGACGACCCCTCATTGCAGATCTGGTTTCAGATCGCCGCTTTTGGTGCCTTCCTGATCCTCCTCGGCATCTTCAGCATGCTGATGCAATTCTGGGTCAGCTTCCGCCGTCGCCATGAGTTGCGCGATGTCACCGGCGATCCCTGGGGCGGTCGCACGCTGGAATGGTCCACATCGTCACCGCCACCGCAGTACAACTTCGCGATCACGCCGCAAGTCCATCAGGGGGATGCGTGGTGGCAGATGAAGCAGCACCACTATCAACGCCCGACCGATGGCTTCCTGCCTATACACATGCCTTTGAACACGTCGGCGGGCATCCTTCTTGGCGGCATCAGCTTCGTGTTCGGCTTCGCCATGATCTGGTACATGTGGCCGCTGGCGGCCGTTTCGTTCATTGCGCTGCTGGCCGTGGCCATCGGCCACACCTTCAACTACCACCGCGAGTACTACATTCCGGCCGACGAAGTGCATCGCGTCGAAGCATCCCGCACAGAGCTCCTGGCCAACCATGTCTGATACTTCGATCACCTTGAGCAGCGGTAGCGGATTGCCGGAAGCGTTGAGCTTCCACGTGGCCGGCGACTATCACCCGGAGAACGGCACCTTGCTGGGCTTCTGGGTCTACCTGATGAGCGATTGCCTCATCTTCGCCTGCCTGTTTGCGGCGTACGGCGTGCTTGGGCGGGAATTCGCGGGAGGACCGACCGCCGCCGAAGTGCTTGAGCTGCCCACGGTTGCGATCAACACGGCGCTGTTGCTGTTGTCGTCGATCACCTATGGCTTTGCCGTGCTGGAAATGCAGCGCGATCGGCAGAGGGCGATGATGACCTGGCTCGCTATCACCGGGCTGCTGGGTGCCGGGTTCATCACGCTGGAGCTGAGGGAATTCGCGCACCTGATCTCGATCGGCGCCGGCCCGCAGCGCAGTGCCTTTCTTTCATCGTTCTTTACCCTGGTAGGCACGCACGGCCTGCACGTGAGCAGCGGCATTCTTTGGCTGATCGTGCTGATGGTGCAGGTAGGCAGGAAGGGACTAAGTTCAGCGAACAAGCGGCGGCTGATGTGCCTGTCGATGTTTTGGCATTTTCTTGACCTCGTATGGGTCGGCGTCTTCAGCTTTGTCTACCTGATGGGGGTGCTGCCATGAGTGCTCACACCGAGTCGCAACCGGGTCACGGCGGGACCGATGAGCATGG
>DASXND010000195.1:0-27882 GCA_036495265.1 Dyella sp. | reverse complement strand
CCGGCAACGCGCAGCCCGGGAATCGAGATGCCGAAGCCGCTGATGATCGCGTGCCCCGCGTAAAAGCAAAGCAGCAGCATGATCACGACATAGATCGTAGCCCGGTTGATCTGCCGGTTTCGCTCGGCTTCCGGATAGCGAGCCGTGAGCGCCAGCAGCACGGTGGCACTCGTCAGTGGATTGGCGATCGGTAATAGTCCCAGCAATCCCAGCGCGACATTGTCGAGCAACGTGAGCATAGAGGTCTGCTTCCTTGGGCTTGGCGCTCGCCTGGCGCGTTGTATCACCGGCGGCGATCCAGAGATACCAGGCCAAATACACACGGCTCACGACAAGAATTCGTGAAGACGCGACCGGGCCAGAGAAACGCCGCCAGACCAAGGCCGCCGCAATGGCCACTTCGAACCGCAGGCGCACGCGCGACGAATGGGAACGACGCCGATCGTTCGAAGATAAACGAATTTTCCGGCCTGATTTGCACCCCTACGAGAAGCCCCATTCGCGGCGCGTCCACATTCCATTAACCAAGATTGCAAAGCGCCCTGTTGGGATCGTCATCGATCCCTTTGTAGCCGGTAACGAAGCACTGCCGGGAATGGTTACCTGACATCTCATGCGTTTCTGAATCACCCGAGGTAAGAAGGTGGGCAGCGCCATGAACCATATCTACCGCCTGTGCTGGAATCGGACGATCAGCCAGTGGGTTGCTGCGTCCGAGCTGGCCAGCCGCAAGTCGATCGGCACGGTCCGGCGCATTCGGCACTTGGGCAAGCGCGTCTTTGCGCTTTCACTTTTGGCGGCGTCACTCGCCCTGGCTGGATGGGCGCATGCGGCAACCGGCCCCAGCGGCGGGCAGATCATGGCCGGCGTCGGCCACATCCAGCAGTCGGGCGCAACCACCACCATTCAACAAAGCAGCCAGACACTTCAGCTGAACTGGCAAAGCTTCAATCTCAGCCCTGACCAGACCGTCGATTTTC
Source organism: Dyella sp. (assembly GCA_036495265.1). Lineage (GTDB taxonomy): Bacteria > Pseudomonadota > Gammaproteobacteria > Xanthomonadales > Rhodanobacteraceae > Dyella. The sequence continues at coordinate 26,902 of DASXND010000195.1, read as the reverse complement.
TGCAGCCCGGCCGAAGCGCCGTTGCAGTCAACCGCGTATTCAGCAGCACGCCGAGTGACATCTTCGGCCACCTCAACGCGAATGGGCAGGTCTGGCTGATCAACCCTAGTGGCATTCTGTTCGGCCCGACGGCGCAAGTGAACGTGGGCGGTCTGGTGGCAACCACGCTTGACCTGGACGACAACAGCCTCAACAGCACCGCTCGAACGTTCAGCGGCCAGGGCAAGGGCAGCGTGGTCAACCAGGGCGCGATCACGGCGGCCGACGGTGGCTATGTCGCCATGGTGGGCAATCAGGTATCCAACCAGGGCGCTATCAATGCCCGGCTCGGCACGGTTGCGCTCGCTGGTGGCAGCGCCGTTACATTGACGTTTGATGGCGCCCAATTGCTGCATTTGCAGGTGGATCGCAGCACGCTCAACACCCTCGCGGAAAACCGCCAGTTGCTGGTAGCCGATGGTGGCCAGGTCATCATGACGGCGGGCGCGAAAGATGCGCTGTTGGCCAGCGTCGTGAACAACACCGGCAAGGTGCGCGCACAAACCGTTGAAAACCATAACGGCACGATCACCTTGGTGGGCGGCATGGAGGCCGGGCAGGTCAATGTGGGCGGCACGCTGGATGCGAGCGCCCCTGCGGGTGGCGACGGCGGCTCCATCGAGACGTCGGCAGCGCACTTCAACCTGGCGCCCGGTACCCGGATCACCGCGGCCGCGCCCCATGGTCGCGCCGGTACCTGGCTGGTCGACCCCACCGACCTCAACATAGATACGGTGGCTGCCAACCAGATTTCCACCACGCTGCAGGGCGGCACCAACGTAACGGAGCAGACCACGGCAAGTGGAGCTTCGGGCTTCGGCACTCAGTCACCAGGCGCTGGCGACATCAACGTCAATGCACCGATCAGCTGGACCAATCCTGCCGCCAACCTGACGCTGCTTGCGCTCAATGCGATCAACGTCAACGCATCGGTGACCGGCGCGGGCATGGTGACCATGCAGGCGAGTGGTGCCAACCTCACGATTGCATCAGGCGCCTTGGTGAGCGGTGGCACGGGGGTCATCCTGGCCACCGCCGCCAATTTCGTGAACAACTCGGGCAGCACGGCCGTCAGCACCGGGACAACAGCGCCCTGGCTGATCTATTCCACCAATCCCACGCTCGATACGACCGGTGGATTGACGCCATCCTTCATCCAGTACAACACCATCTACCCTGACGTGCCGGTAGCCCCGGGCAACGGTTTCATCTATAGCCTGGCGCCGGTCCTGACCTACACCGGACTGACCGGTACAGTCAGCAAGGTCTATGACGGCACGACGGACGCTGTACTCACGGGTGCCAATTTGCTGGGATCGGGACTCGTCAACGGCAACAAGATCACGGCGGCGACAGGCTCGTTCGCGACACCGAATGCCGGCACCAATCTCGTGGTGAATTCGCCGACCTCCATTGCACAAGTAACCATCACGGATGCGACGGGCACCATTCCGGTGTATGGCTACCAGGCGACTGGCACGCCAACGAGTTCGCCCATTGGCACGATCACACCCGCACCGCTGGCGGCAACTATCGTCAACAACCCGACCAAGGTCTACGACGGCAGTACCGCGGCGCCGCTCAGGCCCGTCAACTACAGCTTCACCGGTTTTGTCGGCGGACAAGGTGCCACGGTCAACCAGGCCAGCTCCGTCGCCTTCACCAGCGCGAATGCGGGTACGGACATCCCGATCAATGCGGTTCTCTCCGCCACCAATTTTCTCCCCAACAGCGGTACCAATCTCGCCAACTACATACTCCCGACGTCGGCGACCGGACCGGGCACGATCCTGCAGGCGCCACTCCTGATCAGTGGCCTGCTTGCCAACGACAAGGTGTACGACGGCACCACGGCCGGCACCCTGATCACCAGTGGGGCGGCGTTGTTTGGCGTGATCAGCGCCGACGTCGGACAGGTCGCGCTGAATTCGTCGGCGGCGGCCGGGATCTTCGTTACGCCTAATGTGGGCACCAATATTTCCGTCCTCACCAGCGGTTTCAGCTTGACCGGCGCCAAGGCAGCCAACTACCAGATCGAACCGCCGCTATACCTCACCGCCGATATCACGGCAAAGCTGCTCACCATCACCGGCGTAACCGCGAATAACAAGGTGTACGACGCCACCACGGCGGCGTCCCTCAATGTCGGCGGCGCCAATCTTTCGGGTGTCATACCGTCGGACGCCGGCAATGTAACGCTGTCGACGACCGGCGCCACAGGAAACTTCAGCCAGCCTGATGTGGGCAACAATCTGCGCGTGTCGGGCAGCGGTTTCACCCTGACCGGATCGGCCGCGGGCAATTATTCCGTCGCAGCACTGGCTGGGGTCACCGCCAACATCACCCCTGCCCCGCTGACCATCCTGTTTCTCGGCAACCCGGAAAAAATCTACGACGGCAGCAACACTGCCACGCTCACCCAGGCGAATTACACCATTAGCGGTTTCGTGGCCGGCCAGAACGCCACCATTGCCGAGACCTCCGCGACCTACGCGACGCCCAATGCAGGGACGGGTATTCCGGTCACCGCGACCCTGGTCCCTTCCGATTTCACGCCCGGGCCGGGCACGGCGATGTCCAACTATTCATTCCCGGCCAGCCTGACTAGCCCCAATGGCATCATCGATCCGGCGCCCATCCAGGTCGATATCATCAACAACCCGACCAAGGTCTACGACGCCACCACGACCGCGTCGCTCGCCCCGGATAACTACGGCGTCCTTGGCGTGGTCCCCGGCGAAACGATCAACCTGAGTCCCGCCCCCACCACGGGGAATTACGCATCGCCGAACGCGGGCTTTCAGGGGGTGAGTACCACCCTGGCTCCGGGCAACTTCTCGGCCGGCCCCGGGACCCTGCTTTCGAACTATCTGTTGCCAACGATGGCAACCGGCCTAGGGACCATCGTGCCGATGCCGCTAACAGGCGGCTTCAGCGTATCCATCATCAACAACCCCTCCAAGGTCTACGACGGCACCACCGTCGCCACCATCGCGCCCGCCAACTTCTCGCTCTCCGGCTTCCAGGGAACCGACAGTGCCACCGTTGCCCATACGATTACCGGGCAATACGCGACCAAGAACGTCGGCTTGCAGCCCGTCTCGGCCACCATGGTCGAGGCCGATTTCACGCCCGGCCCGGGCACGGACCTCAATAACTACACGTTCCCGGTCAACGCCTTCGGCACCGGCACGATCATTCCGGCACCGTTGATCGTCACCATCATCAACAATCCCACCAAGGTCTACAACGCCGTCACGAGCGCACGCTTGAACAGCTCGAACTTCCAGATCGACGGCTTCGTCCCTGGCGAAGGTGCACAGATCACGCCGACCACGCAGTTCAACTATGCCAGCGCCAATGCGGGCAGCTGGATCATCAACGGCGAACTGGTGCCGAGCAACTACGTGCCCAATAGCAGCACCTTGCTCAGCAACTACACCCTGGCAACCACGGCCGCCGGCCCCGGCACCATCACTCAAGCACCGTTGTTCGTCATCAACGCCTATGCGCTCAGCAAGGTCTATGACACGACCACGGCGGCTAGCATCGATCCCAGCACCGCCTCGCTGGCCGGGCTAGTGGGTACCGACATCGGCAATGTCACGCTGAACACGTCCACGACGGGCACGTTCGCCCAGGCCAACGTGGGCAACAACATCCCGGTGACGGCGAGCGGCTTCAGCATTTCCGGCAGCGCGGCCGCCAACTACCTCCTGCAACCGATCGGCGGGCTCGCCGCCAATATCACGCCCGCCGAGCTCCTGGTGCTGGGCGCCGTGGCCAACAACAAGGCCTACGACGGCACCACCACCGCAACCATCAATGCCAGCGGGGCCACGCTGTCCGGTGTGCTTGGTACCGACAACGTCACCCTGACGACCACCGGCGCCACGGGACGATTCATCACCGCCAACGTCGGCACCAGCCTGCAAGTGATCGCCAGTGGATTCACCCTGGGCGGCGCGCAGCTCGGCAACTACACCGTGCAACAGCCGGGTAACCTCATCGCCAATATCACGCCGGCACTTTTGTCGGTGGTCATCAGCGGCAACCCGATCAAGGAATACGACGGCGGCACCGCGGTGACGCTCGGCTCGTCCGACTACACCATCACCGGCTTTATCGGCAGCCAGAGCGCCACCATCCCGCAGGCGGCGTCAAGCAATTACCTCTCGCCCAATGTCGGCACCAACATTGGCCTGCAGGCGACCCTGGAATCGTCAGACTATGTAGCGGGCCCCGGCACCAATCTCTCCAACTACCAGCTGCCCGAAATAGTCAGCGGCATACACGGCCAGATCACGCCCGAAATCATCGACCTGACCGGCTTTCGTGTTTACGACGCTACCGCCATTGCTGACGCTAGCGTCTTCGCCAACGGAGCCTTCGTCGATGGCGTCAATGGCGAGACACTCACGCTGACCGGCGACGGCGTACTGCCAAGCAAGAATGTTGGCCGCATGATCCCCCTCAGCAGCCTGGGCACGCTGGCGCTATCCGATGGTACGGGCCTGGCCAGCAATTACACCCTGGCTGGCGGCACCGATTGGGTCACGATCACGCCGGCAACGCTGCGTGTCGTCAACACGGTCGCAGACAACAAGGTTTACGACGGCACCACGGTCGCCACCTTGAACAGCGCCCTGCTGACCGGTGTCATCGGCACCGACAATGTCGTCCTTGGCAATGACACGACCGGCACGTTCAACAACAAGAATGTCGGTACGAACAAACCGGTTTCCACGCAGATGACGGTAGCTGGGACGGACGTCGGCAACTACGTTCTCATTCAACCCAGCGGCGTCATGGCTGACATCACCGCCCTTGGCATCACGGTAGGTGCCGTCGGCATCAACAAGGCCTATGACGGCACCACGACGGCTCGCGTCACCCTGAGCAGCCCCGGCGTGGTTGCTGGCGATAACGTGAGCTTTACCGACACGTCAGCGAATTTTGCCCAGGCCAATGTCGGCAATGGCATTCCCATCTCGGTGCTGGGCATCGGCGCGACAGGCAGTGATGCTGGTAACTACACGCTCCTCAACACTACCGCCAATACGAGCGCGAATATCACGCCGTTCATCCTCAACCTCACGGGAACACGCGTCTACGACACCACCACGAATGCGGCGGCGACCCTGTTTGGTTCGAATGGGGTCTTGACCGGCGCCAACGGCGAGACACTCACGCTTTCCGGTACCGGGCAACTCGTCGACAAGAACGTAGGCGTACAAAAGCCGTTTGCCACGAACGGACTGAGTGGATTCACCTTGACCGGGAACGGCTCGGCCCTGGCCAGCAACTACAGTTTCACCGGGGGGACGGACTGGGTCACCATCACCCCAGCCACTTTGACCGTGACGGGCACGTCGGCCGCGGACAAGGTCTACGACGGCAATACCAATGCAGCGCTCAGCGGTTCCGTGCTGAACGGCGTACTTGGCTCCGACTCGGTGACGTTGAGCAACGACACCGTCGGGCAGTTCAACAACAAGAACGTTGGCACCAATAAACCCGTCGCCACCAGCATGACGGTGACGGGACTGGATGCGGGCAACTACACGATCATCCAGCCGCAGGGCATCGTGGCGAGCATCACGGCGCTGGGCATCACGGTAAGCGCGACCGGCGTCAACAAGGTGTATGACTCCACGACGACGGCAAACGTGCTCCTTTCCAGCAACGGTGTCGTCGCGGGGGACAACGTCACGTTTACCGACACATCCGCGAATTTCGCGACACCCAACGCCGGCAACAACATAGCCATTGCCGTCGGCGGCATTTCGTCCATGGGAACGGATAGTGGGAATTATGTCCTCAACAACACCACGGCCAGCACCAGTGCCAACATCACGCCAGCCGTCCTTAGTCTCCAGGGCACGCGCGTCTACGACGCACTGACCGATGCTGCCGCCAACCTTTTCGGCACGAATGGCGTCCTCACCGGTGTGCACGGTGAAACGCTCTCCTTGAGCGGCATAGGCACGCTTTCGACCAAGAGCGTCGGCACACAGCAACCATTCGCGGCCGGCGGCCTCAACGGTTTCACGCTGACCGGCAATGGCGCAGCCCTCGCTTCCAACTACACGCTTACCGGCGGCATCGACTGGGTCACCATCTCACCGGCGCAACTCCTGGTCACCGGAACGACGGTGAATACAAAGGTCTACGACGCCACCACCGCCGCCACGCTGAGCGGCGCGACGCTCTCGGGTGTACTCCTCGCTGACTCGGTTACGTTGGGCAACGACACGAGCGGCACGTTCAACAACAAAAACGTCGGCACGAACAAGGCGGTCGCGGCTGGCACCATGACGATCAGCGGCGCCGACGCGGCCAACTACACCCTGGTGCAGCCCACCAGCCTGACAGGAGCGATTACGGCACGCCCCATCGTGGTCAATGCCACCGGTCTGAACAAAGTCTATGACGGCACGACGTCGGCTACGGCAACGCTTGCCAGCAACGGCATTCTCGCGGGCGACACCGTGACCTTCAACTACACGTCGGCAAGTTTCAACACACCCAACGTGGGTACCGGCATTGGGGTTCAAGTGAACGGCATCGGCGGTAGCGGCACTGACTCGGGCAACTACACCTTTAACAACACTGCTATGACGAACGCCAATATCACGCCGGCCGTGCTCAATCTCACCGGCGTACGCGTGTATGACGGCAGCACCAACGCCGCCGCGAATATTATTGGCAACAACGGCGTGCTCACCGGCGTTGACGGCCAGACGCTCACCCTAGGCGGCAGCGGCATACTGTCGACCAAGAACGTAGGGCTCCAACAGCCGTTCGCGGTGAATGGGCTCAATGGCTTCACGCTGACCGGGGTGGGAACGGCATTGGCCAGCAACTACACGCTGACCGGTGGCATCGATTGGGTCACCATCACCCCATTGCCCATCATCGTCAACGCAACAGGTGAGAACAAGACGTATGACGCCACCACGGCCGCGACGGTGAAGCTGGGCAGCAGCGGTATCATCGCCGGAGACGCGCTCACCTTTACCTACACGTCGGCCAACTTCAACACGCCCAACGCTGGCACGGCCATTCCGATCGCCGTGAGCGGCATCAGCGATAGCGGTGCGGATGCCGGCAACTACACCATCAATACGACGGCGACGACCGACGCCAACATCCTGCCCGCGATTCTTCACTTGCGCGGAACGCGCGTCTACGACGGCACTACCAACGCGGATGCGAGCCTGTTTGGCCAAGATGGCGTGCTCACCGGCGTCGCTGGTCAAACGCTGACGCTAAGTGGCGTCGGCACTTTGGATAGCAAGGATGTGAGCACGGCTCGGCTGTTCGCACCGAATGGTATGAGCGGATTCACGTTGACGGGCGACGGTACGGCGCTGGCCAGCAACTATACGATTGTCGGCGGCAGATCATGGGTGGACATTACGCGCAAGGCCCTTACGGTCACCGCCGTCGGACAGGACAAGACCTACGACGGCACGACGAATGCACAACTCAGCAGCCTTGACGTCAGTGGTGTCGTGGCGGGTGACAGCGCATCGTTCACGTTCGGTGCCGCCAATTTCGGCACGCCCAATGTCGGCACCGCCATTCCCGTCTCCGTGACGGGCATCAGCGGCAGCGGCGCGGATATCGCCAACTACACGTTCGCTGGCACCACCATGACCAGCGCCGACATCAACCCCGCCATCCTCAACCTCACGGGCATACGCGTTTACGATGGCACCACCAACGCCGCATCCAGCCTGTTCGGCACCAACGGCGTGCTGACTGGCGTGAACGGTGAAACGCTGACGCTGAGCGGTACCGGTACCTTGTCCACCAGGAACGCCGGCATCGAGCAGCCGTTTGCCGCGAATGGACTCAGCGGCTTCACGCTGACAGGCGATGGTACCGCCCTGGCGAGCAATTACACATTAGCCGGCGGCATCGACTGGGTCACCATCACCCCGCTCGCCATCACCATCAGCGCCATCGGGCAAAACAAGATCTATGACGGCACGACGAACGCACAGGTGACACTCAGCGATAGCGGCTTGCTACCCGGCGACAGCGTCAACTTCAATTACGCGGCAGCCAACTTCCATACGTCCAACGTCGGTCTCGGCATACCGATCCAGGTCACCGGCATTACCGATAGCGGTGTCGACGCGGGGAACTACAGCTTCAATACCAGCGCCACCACGAGCGCGAATATCACGCCATTCTTACTCAGCCTGACCGGCACCCGACCCTATGACGGCACGGCGACCGCGGTGGCCGGCCTGTTCGGAAACAACGGCGTCATCACTGGCGTGGATGGCCAAACGCTTACGTTGACCGGCACGGGAACACTGGTGTCCAAGAATGTCGGAACCGAGATTCCCTTTGCGACGAACGGGCTTGATGGATTCACCCTCGTCGCCAATGGAACGGCCCAGGCCAGTAACTACACGTTCTCGGGTGGTACCGACTGGGTAACGATCACCCCGCTTTCACTGGTCTTCAGCACGACGGTACAAACGAAGACGTATGACACTACTACCACGGCACAGATCAATGGACTGACCGTCAGCGGCTTCCTGCCTGGCGAGACTGGCACCTTCACCTACGGTCCGGCCAACTTTGTCACGCCAAACGCCGGCAGCAACATTGCGGTGCTGATCACGTCCATCACCGGCAGCGGCGCTGATCTGGGAAACTACACATTCAGCAATGTCGCCACGACTCACGGCAATATCGATCCGGTCATCCTGAACCTCACAGGCATACGTACCTACGACGGCAGCAATCAGGCGGCGGCAAGCTTGTTCGGTAGCGGCGGTGTGCTAGCGGGCATCAACGGCCAAACGCTCACGCTAAGTGGCGCAGGCACGCTGGTGACAAAGAACGCCGGATTGCAGCAGCCGTTTGCGCCGGGCGGACTGGGCGGATTCACGCTTGCAGGCAACGGTGCGGCGCTAGCCAGCAACTACACGTTCAACGGTGGCGTTGACTGGGTGACCATCCTTCCGCTGTCGATTTCCGTCACGGCGACCGGACAAGACAAGACCTATGACGGTACGACGGCCGCCAACGTGACGCTGGCAAGCGCGGGTGTCCTGCCTGGCGATGTCGTGGCGTTCCAACCGACTAGCGCCAACTTCACAACACCCAATGCCGGCACCGCCGTCCCCATCGCGGTCAACAGCATCAGTGGCAGCGGGGCGGATGCGGGCAACTACATTTTCAATCGCACGGCATCCACCTATGCCAACATCACGCCGGTCATCCTCAATCTGACCGGCATCCGCGTCTATGACGCCACCACGAATGCGGCGGCCACCCTGTTTGGCAGCGACGGCGTGATCAATGGCGTGGATGGCCAAACGCTCACGCTTGGCGGTATCGGCACGCTGTCCACCAAGAATGTCGGAACGGAGCTGGCATTTGCGCCTGGCGGCCTCAACGGCTTCACGCTGACCGGCAACGGTGCGGTGCTGGCCAGCAACTATGCGCTAGCCGGAGGCTTTGACTGGGTAACCATCACCCCGGCAACACTCGACATCATTGGCACGACGGCAGCAAGCCGACCCTACGATGGAACAACACTTGCCTCGCTATCGGGCGCATCGCTTTCCGGCGTCCTTGGTAGCGACAGCGTGACGCTCGGCAATGACTCCACCGGCTTGTTCAACGATCCGAATATCGGCAACGACAAGCCCGTAACGACCAGCATGACCATCAGTGGCATCGATGCGGGCAACTACATCCTGCTGCAACCTGCCGACCTCACGGCGGACATCACAGGCGCCATCGCCCCGCCAATTTCCCTGCCCCAAGGCCTGCTGGCCAATGTGCAGACCCTGATGGGGACGACTGACGTGGCTACGCCTTTTGGCACGGCGTCATCCTCGGCCGTGGGCAGTTACACCGGCAACCAGAAGCAAGAAGAAGTGCACCCCCTGGAACGCAACCGTACGCGGTCGGATTTCCATGCCGTGCTGCCGGTCACCGTGGTTGGCGGCGGCGTCAAACTGCCACCCAACGCCTCTCCCTGATCTGGCTAACAAGTACGCGCCGTCGTGCGTCCAACGACATCATCAGGCTCGCGATCATGCCCTCGATGCGCCCTACGACTACACGCATTACGCAGTTGTGCATGGCCTTATCATTCGCCGCAAGCGTAGGCGCGGCGCATGCACAGGTTCGAGTCACTCCGCCACCCAACAGCGGCCAGATCCTGCAGGAAATACCCAAGCCCAAGACCCAGGCGCCTCCGTCGACGCTGGGATTGACCGTCGAGCAAGCGAAGCCGAGCAACGCCGACAACACGACGACATTTACCGTCAGCACGATCGAGATTACCGGCAACACCGAGCTTCCCACTGACACGCTGCACGCATTGGTCGCATCGGGCGAAGGGAAGAACTTGACGCTCAGGGATCTCAACACACTGGCCGAACGCATTAGCGATGCCTACCACAGGCACGGCTATCCCCTGGCGACCGCTTATGTGCCGGCCCAGACGATCAAGAATGGCGTGGTGCGCATCGATGTGGCCGAGGCGCGGTACGGCGCGATTACCCTGAATAACCAGAGCACGGTGTCCAACCGTATTCTGTATGCCACGCTGTCTCCGCTGCAGTCGGGCCAGCCCGTCACCCAGTTCACGCTCGAACGAAGCCTGCTGTTGCTAAATGACATTCCGGGCGCGCTTGCGAACTCCACCCTTCGGCCGGGAGAGCAGGTGGGTACGTCCGACTTGCTGGTCGATGTCACTGCGCAACCTCGCTACACGGGCGAGGTCGGGCTGGACAACTTTGGCAACAAATACACTGACGCGGTGCGAGCCAATGGCGCCTTCTCCGTCAACGGACTGTTTCATCAGGGCGACCTGCTCAACCTGAGTGCGGTGACCTCGGGCAGCGGGATGCGCTACGGTCGTATCGACTATCGCTATCTGCTAAACGGCCAGGGCACCACGCTCGGCGCGGCAGTTTCCGGCCTCGACTATCGCCTCAAGGGCGACCTCTCCGACCTGGATGGGCATGGTAATGCCCAGGTCGCCAGCGTGGTGCTGGCACAACCGCTGATTCGAAACACCAGGGGCAACCTCTATGTCCAGGTCGAATTCGATCATCGCAGGCTTAACGACGACATCGATATCGTAGGCATCGAGAACCGTCGCCATACCAACAATTGGACCGCGACGCTTGCCGGCGACCAAGTGGATTCAACGGGCGTCAGCAATCTACGCCTGGCCGTCACCTATGGTCACCTATACACGGACAACCTGCAGACTGAATTCATCGATGCGATCGGTGCTCGCACCGCAGGAAGCTTTACCAAGGCCACTCTTTCGCTATCGCGCCTGCAGCAAATCAACCCGACGAATGCGTTCTATTTTGGCTTTTCGGCCCAGGGTGCGAACAAGAACCTCGACACGTCCGAACAGCTCTACCTGGGTGGGCCGGACAGCGTGCGCGGCTACGACGTTGGTGTGCTTGCCGGCGCGCAAGGTAACCTTGGCACGATCGAGTTCCGCCACGACACGACGTTCGCCGTCATTCCCGGCGCCTGGCAATTTGCCATCTTCGTCGACAGCGGTCGCGTCCAGCCCTACAAGGACACGTTCTTACCAGGGCCCAACAGCGCGCGAATGAGCAGCGCCGGCCTCGGCGTCCACTGGTCGGGGCCGAACAGCTGGCTGATCAGCGCAAGCGTGGCGGACCCGATCGGCAACAAGCCCGAGCTGCTGGGTCCGAACGCAAGCACGTCGGCACATGTCTGGGTCGAGCTGCGCAAGGGGTTCTACTGAGCGCTCGCGCCGAAGCGCCAAGGCTCGCGCACCCGCTAGTTTTTCCGCCCAGGGCTAGCCCGTCCGCCCAAGCCCCTCCTTCGCACGCCCCTACTCAAGGCCTTCCGGCCCCGGCCGATGCAGTGCACGTGGGATCAGATCCTGGCGACGTCGCCAGGATCCCTCCCGCGCACTCCACTGAATCGAGCGCCGCATGAGTATTCGCCTGCCCGTCGTCCTTCTGATTGCGCTATGCGTGCTCCCCCTTAGGGCCGCGGCATCCGATACCGCCCCAGCGACAGCAGCCGACGCGCAGCCTGATCAAGGGTCTCTTTGCATGTCCGCCCACGCAGGCGGATGCGGCGCGAGGGAGATTCGGGCGGAGGGATCAACCGCCGATGCCCGGTTCGTGCATTGCGATCTCCACAGTGCGTCTTTCAGCCGCTGCCTTGCCAGCGCAGCTCCCAACGTCGTCCGACGCGACCCCAACAAGCCGGCAGCGGTGGCCGCGTTCAAGATCAGCGTGAAGGATGATGTGACCGGCGCTGTCACTGACACGACCGTGCTCGCCGCCACGAGCACCGATATCGCGGACGCCATAGGCGCCATGCATTTCTCGCTCAAGACGCAAGTCGAGGACGACGGCGGCGCCCTGGTTGGATTTCGCTTCAGCCGTGACGGCGAAGTCTCCGGCTCGAAAGACTTCAGGATCGGCGACACGCACAGCATCGCACTGGACCACACGACCGTGACCATTGCGCGCCTGTAGCCACCGTTGTCAGCTCAGTGCTGCGCCTTCAACGCCGATGGCCTTCATGTCGTCGTAATGCTCCAGAAACAAGCCCACGATCTGGGGATCGAGCTGACTGCCGGCGACATTGCGCAGGTAGTCCAGCACTTCGTGCTCGGGCCAGGCGGCCTTGTAGACGCGCGGATAGCTCAATGCATCCCAGACGTCGACCACGCTGAAGATGCGCGCCGCCAAAGGGATCTCTTCACCACTCAGGCCACGCGGATAGCCGGTGCCGTCCCAGCGCTCATGGTGTGAATAGGGAATGTCGATGGCTGGACGCAGGAATGCCGTACGCATTAGCAAGTCCCGCCCCAGCGTGGTGTGCGTACGCATAAGCGTCGTCTCGTCCGCGTCCAGCGGGCCAGGCTTGATCAGGATCGCGTCAGGCAGGGCCAGCTTGCCGATGTCGTGCAGCAAGGCACCAAACCGCACGTGGCGTAATGCATCGCCCTCGAGGCCTACGCGACGCGCCAACGCCACCGTCATGCGCATCACGCGCTCGGAATGATCGCTGGTTTCCTTGTGGCGGATGTCCATCGCCGACACCAGGGCGCGCAACGATTGCTCATTGCCGTTCAGCAGCATGTGATTGAGGCTGTCCAGGCGCCGCATATCGCGCCCGATCAACCAGTACAGGAGCATGCCGGTACCCAGTACAAAAAGGCAGGCCTTGACGCTGTGCAACACGCTCAACCTGTGCGGGTCATGAACCAGCGCATAGAGCACGCGATCGGAAAACACGATCCACAACCATGCGGCCACCACGTAGATGAGTACGGTGCGAATTTGTGGCTTGATCGTCATCTTTAACTCGCGCCGACTAACGTCCTGGCGCATCACCTCAGTCTCTGGATGCCGGGGCGAGCATACCCTTGAGCATGCGCTTTGGCGGCTTGGGTAGCGTGTTGTACGTCACATCAAATCTCTTCGGGCTCGATTAGAACGTCGACCAGTTGCCCGGCGCCCAGGCCTGCCGCGGCAAACAACGCTTCGTCCAGCAACAGCCAGAACGCGCCGGCACGCTCGACCACGGCGCCCTGGAAGCTCTGTCCATTGAGGCTGCCGCGGACACGGTGGCCATGGCCGCATTTCCACAGCGGCCGCGCCGGCGTGGACCACTGGCTCACCGGATCGAACGGCAAAGGCACAAGCCGTTGGTTTGGATCACTGTGCACGGCGGCACGAAATGCCACGGCGCGATGCCTGCTCATCCCCCGTCTCCCTGCGCTACCCCGCCATGAAGATAACGGAGGCGGGGCGTCCAGTGCGAGGGTGCAACGGCTCATCAATACGGATGAGTTCCAGGCCAGCCGTCCTGAACGCAGCCAGCCAGCCGCCTAGCGTGCGGAAGTACCAGGGTGCCGGCTTGCCGAATCCCTCGCCGCAACCGTCCCAGGAGCCATCGCGCCAGCCATCGCTATAGGGCTCCGCGGCTGCGAGCGCCAGAGGATGCAGGGTTTGCACCAGCAAGACGCCGCCAGCTTCGAGCAAGGTTGGCACGGCCGCCAGCAGATCGCCTACGGACGCCTCGCCCAGCAGGGAGAAATTGCATACGACCACATCGGCGCGTTCTTGCAGCGCGCCGCCAGTCACTTCTGCGTAGGACAGCAGGCGAAAGTCGCCGCCACCTTGTGACCGGGCAGCCTCGACCAGGGATGGCACCGCGTCCACACCGACCACCGCCACGCCCGCGCCTGCCAGGGCACGCGCCAACCAGCCCTCGCCGCAGCCCAGGTCGATGACCTTGCGCGGCGAGCGCGACAGCACCGCATCCACGATGGCCTGGTCGGTGACGAGCCGACGGCTCTCGATGCGCCGGTCGCGCACGGCGCGTTCCCACGCCTGCGCATTCATCTCCCAGGCGTCGAGGATTTGCAGTTCGCTCGACGTGGTCGTGATGGCTGGCACTCAGCCGGCGCGGCTGGTGTATTTGTTGGCGACGTAGCGGTCGAGAATGCCGATGAATTCGCTGGCGATGTTGTCGCCGCGCAAGGTCATGGCCTTTTCGCCATCGATAAACACCGGGGCGGACGGTGCCTCGCCATTGCCAGGCAAGGAAATACCGATGTTGGCGTGCTTGGACTCGCCTGGACCGTTGACCACGCAGCCCATCACGGCCAGGGTCAGATTTTCCACGCCGTCGTACTGCACGCGCCACAAGGGCATCTGCTCACGCACATGCGTCTGCACGGTACGCGCCAGCACCTGGAAGAATTCGCTGGTGGTGCGTCCGCAACCCGGGCAAGCGGTGACCAGCGGCGTGAACGCGCGCAGGCCCATGGTCTGCAACAGCTCCTGCGCCACAATCACTTCGCCGGTGCGCGACGCGCCAGGCTCCGGCGTCAACGAGATGCGGATGGTGTCGCCGATACCTTCCTGCAACAGCACCGCCAGCGCGGCGGACGATGCGGTAATACCCTTCGAGCCCATGCCAGCCTCGGTAAGGCCCAGGTGCAAGGCGTAGTCGCAGCGACCGGCGATATCGCGATACACCGCGATCAATTCCTGCACGCCGGACACCTTGCACGAGAGAATGATGCGCTCGCGTGGCAGGCCGATCTCTTCCGCGCGATGCGCCGAATCCAGCGCCGAACGGATCAAGGCTTCGCGGGCCACGTGCGAGGCATCCCAGGGCTCGGCGCGCTGGTGATTCTCGTCCATCAGCATGGCCACCATGCTCTGGTCGAGCGAACCCCAGTTGGCGCCGATGCGCACCGGCTTGTCGTAGCGCAGCGCCATCTCGATGATCGAGGCGAACTGGCTGTCCTTCTTCTTGCCGAAACCGACATTGCCGGGATTGATGCGGTACTTCGCCAGCGCCTCGGCGCAGGCCGGCTCCGCTTCCAGCAGCTGATGGCCGTTGTAGTGGAAGTCGCCGATGATGGGTACATCCACGCCCATCATCTCCAGCTTCTCGCGGATACGCGGCACCGCCGCGGCGGCCGCCGGCGTGTTCACCGTGATGCGCACCAGCTCCGAACCGGCGCGCGCCAGCTCGGCAATCTGCTTGGCCGTGCTGGTCGGGTCCTCGGTATCGGTGTTGGTCATCGACTGCACCACGATGGGTGCGCCGCCGCCAACGGTGATCTTGCCAATCTTGACGCCCACGCTGGGTCGACGCTGGGCGGTACGCGGAGAGGAAGATGTGTCACTCATGAAATAGGTCGATCAGGCACCAAGGCCGCAAGCATGATGCGGCGACCGCTAGAGGATACCCGAACGGCAACACACACCCTAGGGTTCATGAAAAACCTCGAAACCCCGTCAAATCGTGCGGCAAAACCGCGCACAAGGCTCCGTTCCCATCGTCAACGTGGATGATGGAAGCCTGGAAACCAGCCCGGAAAAGGAAGCCTGAACTGTCATGTTCCATACATACTCCCCCCAGAACCCCGTCACCCGTATGACGCCCTCCCCCTCGTGCGCCGGCTGTGGTCATGCCCCCGTCTGCCAGGCCAGCGGCTACGACCGGCCGGAGCTATCCGGACTGCGCCATATCGCCGAGCGCATCGGCCCGTTGCGTACGGGCGAGTACCTGTACCGACCGCTGTCGCCCTTCCGCGCCATCTACGCCGTGCAGACCGGCATGGCCAAGACGGTGGCGGTGGATGTGTCGGGGCGTGAACAGGTGCTGGCGTTCCATCTGCCTGGCGAATTGATCGGGCTGGACGCGGTGGACCGCGAGCTGCACGACAATGCGGTGGTAGCGCTCGGCAAGACCCAATTCTGTCGCTTCCCCTTCAACGCCATACGCCAGATCGCCGCGGAACAGACCGACGTGCCCTGGCACCTGATGCACGCGGCCAGCCACCGCATCTCGCATTTGCAGCTGAGCGGCGGCAACTACCTGGCGGAAGAGCGCTTCGCCGCCTTCCTGGCCGACATGCGCGATCGCCGCGCCACCTTGGGTCTATCCACGGACCACCTGCCGCTGCCGATGTCGCGCGCCGATATCGGCAACCATCTGCGCCTGACCACCGAAACGGTAAGTCGCCTGCTGGGCCGATTCCGCCAGCGCGGCCTGATCCAGCTCGACCGGCACGGCCTGAACCTGCTCGACCTGCAAGGCCTGCGCGAGCTTGGTCAGTCGCTGTTGCTACATTGAGGGAGGCCTGACCCAGCAAAGGCCCGAATAGCCCGTCATTCCAGCGAAAGCTGGGATGACGAGAAAAAAACAGTCGAACAGCGCTAACCCGACGCCGGGTGGACACGCCGCAACGCGGCCGCCATCAGACGTCGGAGCAGGCGTTCACGCAGGCCACTGGGCTGGGCCAGGCTCATGCGTTCCAGCGCTTCGTTCTCGCCATCGACCGCAGCACCTGGCCGCATCAGCGCCACCACGATGCCGAGCTTGCCGCGCCAGGTTCCGCTTGCCGCCTGCAGCCACTTAAGCGCAGGCAACAAGCGCTGCTCCACCTCGGTAAAGTCACTGCCGAACGGGAACGCCGGCAACAGGCCCTTGCGCTGCCATGGCGCCAAGGCCTCGCGCAGAAATTCAGGTCGGTTGTTGCGCCAGCGTTCGGGAATCTGGAAATCCGCTGCCAGCTTGCCGTGCGACTTGGCCTCCGCACAAAGCGCATCGAGAAAGCGCGCATCGCTGATCGCCAGCATCGCCTCGATGCATTCGCTGTCGGTCTTGCCACGCAGATCGGCCACACCGTACTCGGTGACATACATGTCGCGCAGATGGCGCGGAATGGTGGTGTGCGCGTAATTCCAGCGGATATTGGTCTCGACGCCACCGCGACCGTGTCGCGTGGAACGCAACAACAGCACCGAGCGGCCATCGGATAGTTCGTGCGCCATGGCCACGAAGTTGTATTGACCGCCGACGCCACTTACGACCTCGCCATTTTCCAGTCCGTCGGAAACCGCCGAGCCCAACAAGGTGGCCATCATGCAAATATTGAAGAAGCGCGCGCCACGGCGTTGCATGGAGGCGAGCGCCTGATGATCGCCATACAGCTGGTTGACGTTGGAGACGCGGCACATGTCGATGGCATCGGGATCTTCCGATTCAATCGTTGCCAACCATGCGTAGAGTTCGTGCGAGCCCAGGAAAAACGCGCCCCGGAGGTAGTGGCCGCCCGGTGTTTCAGGCGACAGCCGGCCACAGGAGGCGGCACGCTCAAGCGCGATGTTGTCCCAGGCGCGTCGCTTCAGAATGCCGGCGCGCTGCAAGTGCATGAAGCCATCCATCACCATCTCGCTGGCGCCATACAAGCCGGCCCGAAACGGCGCCAGTCCACCCATGCGTGCGGCCAGCGCATGGGTGCCACCACGCGGATCGAGCGCAACCAGCGCGCGGCGCCATTGCGTATTGTCCTGCTGCCGCAGGCGCAACGCGTAGACCAGCGCATCCGACAGCACGCCAATGCCGATCTGCAGGCAACCGCCATCCTTTACCAACGCGCTGGCATGCAAGCCCAAGGCGTACTCGGTGAGGTCGACCGGCTGGCGTGGCACGGCGAACAGCGGTGGCGATGTTTCGGGACAAAGCTCAAGGTCGAAATAGTCCTGCGTCACCTCAGCATGCCCGCTCATATACGGCAGGTCCGGGTGCACCACCGCCACGCACACGGGCCGTGGCTTGCCGGCCTGCACCACCCGGTCGATGAAATCGAGCGTCAGGTCGGGGTTGCACGAAAGGCTGTAACGCACGCCTTCCGCCGTCTCCCGTCGCGCCACCAACTGCACCAGCAGGTTGATGTCCTGCACGGCGAGATCACGCGCGACATGGGTGTAGTTCTGGCTGATGTAGTTGCGCTGCGCCGTCGACGAGCCAAGCAGTGCGCCCGATTGCATATAGAACTCATGCACGGCCACGTTGCTAGGCAAAGCGTTGCGGGCCTGGTCGACGGCATACTGCGGGTCCACCGCATCAGCTCCAAAATGTCGCGCTATGAAAGGCCCGCTAAAGCGCCCCTCCAGGCCTGACGCCGGGTGCGGTCGGATCAGCGACAACGCGGTATAGAGCGTTAGCGAACGCGAGGTGTCGGCCGTGGTCAGCCGGTAAAGCGCATTGAGCAGACCATGTGGCTTGCCCAGGCCCAGCGGCGCGGCAACGCGCAGGTCGGGCCCCAGCCGTTCGGCAAGGTGGTGCGCACAGGCCTCGGTGTCGGTGTAGCGATGCTCTGGCGACATGGAATGATCATGGCAGAAGGTTTAGGGGAACAACACGGCAGCGTCGTAGCGTCTATTCCTGACACTGTTCGAGTGAACATGATTTGAAGACAGCCGCCGCCTATGGCCTACACTCGCCCCATGACCTCGACGACGCCGCCTGCATCTGCACCCGCCCGTCTACTCGCCGAGCAGGCGCTGAGCCGCGCCGCCGGCGCACCCCTGATCGGCGGCAATTCGGTGGACCTGCTTATCGACGCCGCCGCTCACTTCGAGGTCTGGCTCGCCGCCATCCGCAGCGCCAGGAAGCGGGTGCTGCTGGAGAATTACATCGTCCGCGACGACGAGGTGGGACGCGCCTTCCGTGATGCCCTGGTCGAGTGTGCCCAACGCGGCGTGTACGTGGCGGTGATCTACGATTGGCTCGGTTGCAAGGGACAATCCCGCGCCAGTTTCTGGACGCCACTGCGCAACGCCGGCGGCCATGTGCGCTCATTCAATCCGCTACAACTCGGCCATCCGTTCGGCTGGGTCAGTCGCGATCATCGCAAGCTGCTGGTCGTCGATGGCACGCAGGGCTTTCTCTCCGGCGTATGCCTCAGCCAGAAATGGCTGGGGAATGTGCAGCGCAAAGTAGCGCCCTGGCGGGATACCGGCGTCGCCCTGCGCGGGCCGGCGGTGGCCGAACTCGAACATGCTTTCGCGGAAAGCTGGTCCAGTAT
This sequence comes from Dyella sp., assembly GCA_036495265.1. GTDB lineage: Bacteria > Pseudomonadota > Gammaproteobacteria > Xanthomonadales > Rhodanobacteraceae > Dyella. Next base: position 7,470 of record DASXND010000195.1, on the reverse strand, counting down.
CGGTACGCCGTTGCCCGAACTCACCCTACCCGACCCAGCGACACCAGCGGGTTCGGTGGCCTTGCGCGTGATCGCCACGCAGCCCACCACGGCCGGCATGTATCACCTCGACCAGCTGATCGCCGCCATGGCGCGCAGGACGCTGTGGCTTACCGACGCCTATTTCATTGGCGTGGCGCCGTATGTGCAGGCGCTTGCGGCGGCCGCCCGCGATGGCGTGGACGTTCGCTTGCTGGTGCCGGGCAGCAGCGACATCCCGGTGGTGGCCAGCATGTCGCGCTCGGGTTATCGACCGCTGCTCAAGGCGGGTATCCGGGTGTTTGAATGGAACGGCTCGATGCTGCACGCCAAGACCGCGGTGGCCGACGGCCAATGGGCGCGCGTCGGCTCATCCAATCTCAATATCGCCAGCTGGCTGAGCAACCGCGAGATCGACGTGGCGATTGAAGATGCCGGCTTCGCCCAGCGCATGGCCCGGCAGTACGAGCAGGACCTGGGCAACGCGACCGAGATCATGCTGGCCCCACGTCGCTGGAACCCTCGCTCCGATCACGTGCAGAGCAGCTCGGCGCGACCGCCCCGTCCACGCCGCACCGGCGGCAGTTCCGGACGCGCCGCCGCGGGTGCCCTGCGCATTGCCAATACGATGAGCGCGGCGCTGACGGATCGGCGCGTGCTGGGCGACACCTCGACCGGCCCGCTCGTCACCGGCGCCCTGATCCTGACCCTCCTGGCCGTGCTCGAGATCGCCTGGCCCGCCATCCTCGGCTGGCCGCTCGGTCTGCTCTGTGCCTGGTTTGCGCTCAATTTCGGCATGCGTGCCTGGCGCCTGCGCCGACGCCGTCGGCAGCGCGCAGCCGATGCCGACGAAACCGCCTGAGTCCACCACTATCCTTTATATTCAATGGATTATGAGGACTGCCTCATGGCTAGACTATGCATCAGCGGGCAAGCGGATGTAATCCAAGCAATACCTGCCTGGTGGTCCGTGCTAGTCTCGCCCCTCCATGCACGCGTCCGACGACTACACGGCTGATCAAGGTGGCGCTCCGCCGCGCCACATCCTGACCCCCAGCTCGCTCAACCGGCTGGTGCGCGATCTGCTGGAAGACGCGTTGCCCTTGATCTGGATCGAGGGTGAGTTGTCCAACGTGGCACGCCCGGCGTCGGGGCATTTGTATTTCACGCTCAAGGACAGTGGCGCCCAGGTGCGCTGCGCAATGTTCCGTCCCAAGAGCGGCTGGCTGAAGTTTCGTCCGGTGGATGGCCTGCACGTCCTCGTGCGTGCACGGGTCGGCCTGTATGAGCCGCGCGGGGAATTCCAGCTCGTCGCCGAGCATATGGAACTGGCAGGCGAAGGCGCCTTGCAGCGCGAGTTCGAGCAGCTCAAGGCGCGGCTCGATGCCGAAGGCCTGTTCGACGCCGCCCGCAAGCGTGCCCTGCCCCGTTATGCACGCCGCATTGGCGTCATTACCTCGGCCACCGGCGCCGCCGTCCGCGACGTGCTGAGCGTGATGTCGCGACGCTGGCCGTTGGCCGAGGTGGATGTGTTGCCGGTTCCGGTCCAGGGGCGCGAGGCGCCGCCGGCCATCGTCAACATGCTGCGCAAGGCTTCGGCCAGTGGCCGCTACGATGTGCTGCTGCTGACCCGCGGCGGTGGTTCGCTGGAAGATTTGTGGGCCTTCAACGATGAGCAGGTCGCGCGCGCCATTCACGCCAGCGCCGTTCCGATCGTGTCGGCGGTCGGCCATGAGATCGACTTCAGCATCGCCGATTTCGTCGCCGACTTGCGCGCCCCCACGCCGTCCGCTGCTGCCGAATTGCTGGTACCCGATGCACTTGCATTGCAGCGCCATCTGCAGCAATTGCAACAGCGCCTGATCACGCTGGAGCAGCGCCGGCTGCAATCACGCATCCAGCGCGTCGATCACCTGTTCGCACGCTTGCAGGCACAACGGCCGCAAGCGCGCCTGACCCGCGACCGCGAACGATTGCAACACCTGCAAAGGCGCCTGCTCGGCATCCAGCGTGAACAGGCGCAGAGCCGCCGCGCGACACTCGACCGCGTGCATGCGCGCTTGCTTGCCCAGCATCCGCGCCTGCGTCTCCAACTGCTGCAACGTCGCGTGGCCGAACTGGGACAGCGCCTGCGCCAATCAATGGAACGCCGGCTGGAACGCGATCGCCTGACCCTGCAGCAGGCCGGCCGCGCGATGCATGCGGTCAGTCCGCTCGCCACGCTGGAACGCGGCTATGCCATTCTGTTCGATGCTGAGGGACGTGTGCTTCGCTCGGCGAAGAACGTCCTCGCCGGCACGCCACTGCGCGCTCGCCTCGCCGACGGTGAACTACCACTCTCTGTAGGTGCGCACCCTGTGCGCGACAAACCGACGGAGCCGTGACGCCCTATTCGCGCACAGGGTGCGCTCGTACAACGGCAGCCCGTGATCCATCTCACGCGATTTGAACGATCCATATCGCATCCTGCGCGCTTCGAACCAAGGCGCTGGAAGCGGAAGGCGTGCGCAGCATCGTTCGCTTGCCTGGCGAGGGAAAACCTGGACTTGCCCGACTATTCCGACAACCACTCCATCCTCAACGAAGAGATCCGCCGGCTTAGTGTCGCCGCGTGATCGCCCGGAGTTCAGCATGCTCGCCAAAAGCTACCCCTACTACCTCGCCAACCAGCCGCAAACGTCCAAGGAAATGATGGACGTGCTGGACAAGTACACCGGCAAGGTCGCCACGCGCGTGGCCGTGCCGGATGCCAAGGCCACGGAGAAAGCCATCGCCGCCGCGGCAAAGGCCACGGGCCCCATGCGTGACTTCAAACCGTGGGCGCGTCAGCAGGTGTTGCAGCATTGCGCCGATCGCTTTGTGGAGCGCCGCGAGGAACTGGCCTATGCCTTGTGCGTGGAGGCAGGCAAGCCGATCCGCGATTCCGACGGTGAAGTGACGCGCCTGATCGAGACGTTTCGCATCGCCGCCGAGGAGGCGGTGCGCGTCAATGGCGAAACCTTCAATATGGAGATCGCCCAACGCTTGAACGGTTATCACGGCTATACCAAGCGCGTGCCGTTGGGGCCGGTGTCCTTCATCACGCCATTCAACTTCCCGCTGAACCTGGTCGCGCACAAGGTGGCCCCCGCGATCGCCGCGGGCTGCCCGTTTGTACTCAAGCCCGCCGAGCGCACACCGATCGGCGCGCTGATCATTGGGGAAATACTCGCCGAGACGGACCTGCCCAAAGGCGCTTTCTCCGTGCTCAACCTCGACGGCAAACATGCCGGCCCGCTGGTGGAAGATCCGCGTTTCAAACTGCTTTCCTTTACCGGCAGCCAGCTAGGCTGGGATCTGAAAACCCGCGCAGGCCACAAGAAGGTCACGCTTGAGCTGGGCGGCAACGCCGCGTGCATTGTCGACTCGGATCAGGGTCCGAAGCTGGACTATGTCATCGAGCGACTGGTCTTCGGAGCGCTCTATCAGTCCGGCCAGAGTTGCATCAGCGTGCAGCGCATCTATGTGCACGAATCCATCTACGACGAAGTGAAGAAGCGCCTGGTTGCCGCTGTCAAGAAACTCAAAGCCGGCGACCCAAAGAAAAAGGACACCTTCCTCGGTCCGATGATCGACGAGGCAGCGGCCGAGCGCCTGCACGGCTGGATCGAGGACGCGCGCAAGGGCGGCGGAAAAGTACTGTGTGGAGGCAAGCGCAATGGCGCCATGCTGGAAGCCACCTTGATGGAAGACGTGCCAACCGATTCCAAGGCCAATCGCATGGAGGCGTTCGGCCCATTTGCCCTGCTCGCGCCTTATCGCAAATTCGATGATGCGGTCGCGATGGTCAACGATTCCGACTTCGGTCTGCAGGCCGGCATCTTTACCGACAGCCTGGACCACGCCATGCGCGCCTGGAATGACCTGGAACAAGGTGGCGTGATCGTCAATGACGTGCCGAGTTTTCGCGTGGACAACATGCCCTACGGTGGCATCAAGCTTTCTGGCATAGGTCGCGAAGGGGTGCGCTACGCCATCGAGGACATGACCGAACTGCGTCTCATGGTGATGCGGGAGCGTTAAGAGAGCCTCGAATAACCTCCGCACCGGGTCATTGTGATGGCACGAACGGGACGCATGGTGGGAGCGACTTCAGTCGCGACAACCACCTGCACCGATAGCCGCTGTCGCGACTGAAGTCGCCCCACCAAAGAACCGGCTTTTGGCGGCTCCTCATTGGGGACGGTTTGAATATATCGCCGACTGTCTCAACTATTGAGACAGCCGGCCGTTGCAATGCGGGCTCCGACGGAGCCTGCTGATGAACGCCTTGCCCAACCCCCTGGCCCAACGCGCTCTGCGACAAGACGGGGCGCTTGCCGCACCAGTCAGCGGAGGAGATCAACTGGCCAGGCGGCTCGCGCAGCGTTATGGCGACCGCATCACCGGCGCCTTCGTTTTGCCAGGCAGGGAGGGAGACTACGCTCCGCTTCCGGCGGATATGCCGGCACCGCTGATGGATGCCTTGCGCGCTCGTGGCGTCGACCGGCTCTACGCCCACCAGGCCCAAGCCTGGCAGGCGGCCGCGGCGGGAGAGCACGTCGTCGTCGCCACGCCCACGGCCTCCGGCAAATCCCTGTGCTACACGCTGCCGGTGATCAGCGCCGCCATCCAGCAACAATCCAAGGCGCTATTTCTCTTCCCGACCAAGGCACTGGCACAAGATCAGGTGGCCGAACTGCTGGAGCTCAACCAGGCAGGTTCCCTAGGCGTCAAGGCATTCACCTTCGATGGCGACACGCCCGGCGATGCGCGCCAGGCCATCCGCCTGCATGGCGACATCGTGGTGAGCAACCCGGACATGCTGCATCAGGCGATCCTGCCGCATCACACGAAGTGGGCGCAGTTCTTCGAGAACCTGCGTTTCGTGGTGATCGACGAGGTGCATACCTATCGCGGCGTATTCGGTTCCCACGTGGCCAATGTGCTGCGGCGTTTGCAGCGCGTATGCGCGTTCTACGGCGTCTCGCCGCAATTCATCCTGTGCTCGGCCACCATCGGCAATCCGGCCGAGCACGCCAGCGCACTGATCGAACAGCCCGTCACCGCGATTACCGAAAGCGGCGCGCCCGTGGGCGAGAAACATGTCCTGCTGTGGAATCCGCCGGTGGTGAACGCGGACCTCGGTCTACGCGCCTCGGCGCGATCGCAGTCCAACCGCATTGCCCGCACGGCCATCCGCGCCGGACTGAAAACGCTGGTCTTTGCGCAATCGCGCCTGATGGTCGAGGTGCTGACGAAGTATCTGAAGGACGTCTTCGATAGCGACCCACGCAAGCCGGCGCGCATTCGCGCGTATCGCGGCGGCTATCTGCCCACCGAACGCCGTGCGGCGGAACGCGAGATGCGCGCCGGTCAGGTGGACGGCATCGTGAGCACGTCGGCGCTTGAGCTTGGCGTGGACATCGGCGCGCTTGACGTGGTGGTACTCAACGGTTACCCAGGCAGCGTGGCCGCCACCTGGCAGCGCTTCGGGCGTGCCGGACGGCGGCAACAGGCTTCGCTCGGCGTGCTGGTAGCGAGCAGCGACCCGCTGGACCAATACCTCGTGCGTCATCCCGAATTCTTCCAGGGCGCATCGCCGGAACATGCGCGCATTGCGCCGGACCAGCCGCTGATCCTGCTTGACCATATTCGCTGCGCGGCGTTCGAGCTCCCCTTCAACGGCGGTGAACGCTTCGGTCCCCAGGACGCCACACCGTGGCTGCAAGTCCTGGCCGAAGAAGGTGTCCTGCATCAGGAGGATGCCCGCTTCGAATGGATTGCCGACAGCTATCCGGCCAACGCCGTTTCCCTGCGCTCGGTGGCGGATGGCAACTTCGTCGTTGTGGACCGCACGAATGGAAGGCAGACCATCGTGGCCGAGGTCGACTTCAGCGCGGCCGCGCTGACCTTGTACGAGGGCGCCATCCACATGATCCAGTCCGTGCCGTATCAGGTGGAACGCCTGGACTGGACCGGGCGCAAGGCCTATGTCACCCGCACCAACGTCGATTACTACACGGACGCCATCGACTACACCAAGCTCAAGGTGCTCGAGGCCTTCGACAACTCGCCGGCCGGTGCGGGTAGTGCGCATCACGGCGAGGTGCATGTGGCGCGGCGCGTGGCCGGCTTCAAGAAGATTCGCTATTACACCCACGAAAATATCGGTTACGGCCCGGTCAACCTGCCGGATCTCGAACTCCACACCACCGCCGTCTGGTGGCAGCTGTCGCAACGCGCACTCGACCAGGCCTTCGACCATCGCCAGCAGGCGCTGGATGGATTCCTCGCTGCGGCGCATGCCTTGCACATTGTCGCGACCGTGGCCGTCATGGCCGAAGCGCGCGACCTGCAAAAAGCGGTAGGAAGCGGCGACGGCGCCTGGTTCGCCACACCTGATGCCAACGGACGCGCACAAGTGCGCTCCAGCATGGGTGAGCTCGATGCGAGCGCGCACGGACCCTTTATTCCGACGCTTTATCTCTACGACGCCTTCCCCGGCGGTGTCGGCCTGAGCGCGCCGCTGTACGAGCGCCGCGAGGACCTGGTGCGGTTGGCGCACGAGTTGGTGGTGCGATGCGATTGTCGCGCGGGCTGCCCGGCCTGCGTGGGACCGGTGCTCGCCGCCGATGAGCAAAACGACACGCCGCTGAAAATGCTGGCGATGCGCGTGCTTGATCTAGTCGTCGCCCTATGAGCGCACTCGCGGACAAACTGCGGGGGCTCCGTCGGCAGGCCGGCGTATCGCCAACACCGCCTCGTCGCGCCGACCCGCTTCCTGGCGGCTTGAGCCAGCTGCTAGCTGTGCGGCGACGCAAGCCCGTGTCGATAGGCCGGCCCGCGGAACCGCAAGTGCTGCCCGGCCATACCATCGCTCCGGGTTTGCAATTGAGCGAAATAAGCGGCATCTGGCCACCTTCGCCGGCCACCTTCGATGCATCCTTCGCACGCATCAGCGAAAAGATCGAACCGGAGCGGCTGCTGCTGTTCGACACGGAAACCACGGGCCTGGCCGGTGGTACGGGTACGCGCGCCTTCATGATCGGCGTGGCCGACTGGCATCAAGGGCAGTTTCGTGAACGCCAACTGCTTATCACGACCTTGGCGGCCGAGGCCGCCATGCTGGACTGTTTCGCGTCCTGGCTGCGACCTGACACGGTACTCGTTAGCTACAACGGCAAGTCGTATGACTCCCCATTGTTGAAAACGCGTTTTCGATTGCACCAGCGATCCTGCCCGCTGACCGGGCTATTGCATATCGACCTGCTTCATCCCGTACGGCGCCGTTGGCGCGGTGTATGGGAGAACTGTCGCCTCGCCACCGTCGAGCGGCAACTGCTGCAGGTCGTGCGCGAGGACGACCTCCCCGGCGCCGAAGCACCAGCCGCCTGGCTAGGCTTTCTGCGTGGCGGCTCCGCTGCACCGCTG
>DASXND010000194.1:0-3051 GCA_036495265.1 Dyella sp. | reverse complement strand
TGCGGGCCCGCCAGCACGGCTTCGCTTTCCAGCAGCACCTCGGCCTCGCGCAATTGATTCGCTACCAGGGTGCCGCCGCTTTGCACCAGGTCGCAGATGGCATCGGCCGTGCCCAGGCGTGGCGCAATCTCCACGGAACCGGCCAAGGTGACCACGCCAGCCTGCACGCCCCGCGTCCGCAACCACGCTCCCAGCAGGCCGGGATAGGAGGTGGCGATGCGCTGGCCATTCAATTGAGCGGCATCGTGGTAGTCGAGCTCCTGGGGCACCGCGATGGACAAGCGGCAGCGCCCGAAACCGAGCGGGCGCCATTCGGCCAACGCGGGGCCTTCGCGACCGGCGGTGAGCTGGTACTCGCCAAGTACGTTGCGCCCCACGATGCCCAGGTCGCATACGCCCTGCGCGATCAGCCCGGGAATATCGTCGTCGCGTACCAGCAACAGATCGACTGGCTCGCCTTCGCCGAAGCAGAACAACTTGTCCCGGCTTTGACGAAACGTGAGGCCGCAACGATTGAGCAGTTCCAGCGCAGGCTCCGTGAGCCGGCCGGATTTCTGCATCGCGATACGAAGCCTGTCCCGCGGTTTCATGCCTTTGCCTTTTTGCTCGCCGACCGACGACGGGCGGCACGGGCGCCTGCGGCGAGATAACCGCCACTGCCCTGATTGAGATAGCGTGCCACGCGGCCGATGGTGGTGATGCTCACGGCCGTGCGCTCGTGAATCTCGCGATAGGAGACGCCATCCAGCAGGTACGGCACCACGCGCCAGCGGTCGATCATCACCTCGAGTTCGGCCGGCGTGCACAGGTCGTGCAGGAACGCCGACATCTCGTCGGCATTCTTGAGCGAGAGCAATGCCTCGCACAGGCTGAGTTCGGCGGATTCGGCCGGGGTCTCGGGATCGATCGATCGACGCTTCATAATGTACTAATGCGTTAATACAGTGGAGCGCATCATACGCAGGATGGCGCGTCGCAGCAAGATGCCTCAAGCGCCGCCCTCACGGGCACGATTCAGGCCGGCGGGTCATGTGCGCCCACTTGGCAGGCTAGACTGCCCTCAGGCCATCTCCGGGTGTCACGAGACTGTGGATGCTCGCCCAGATGCGGTCGTCCATGGTCAAAAGCTGACCCCAGATTCCATGCCCCGCGCTCGGCCCGCTGCCGCCTTCCCGCAGGATCATGCCCTTCACGGACCGATCCCTAGATGGTTCAATGCCTTGGCGTATCTCGTGATTCGGGGCACAAGTCTTGCTTCCGCCTGAGTGGGCATCCCCAAAGTGTTTGCCACTGGTCGAGGTCCGATGGAAACGAATGCACTCACGCCGCTGAACAAGATTCTGGATCTGTTGCTGGACGCCATTTGCGTGGTCGATGCCGAAGGGCGCTACGTCTTCGTCAGCGCCGCGTTCGAGCGCATCTTCGGTTATGCGCCCGACGAGGTCATCGGCACGCGGATGATCGAGCTGGTGCATCCCGAGGACCGCGAGATCACGCTGCGCACGGCCGCGGAGATCATGGCAGGACAGCACAAGTCACACTTTCACAATCGCTACATTCGCAAGAATGGCGAAGTCGTCCACATCATGTGGTCGGCACGCTGGTCGGAAGCCGACCAGGTAAGAATCGCCGTCGCTCGCGACATTACCGAGCTCAAACGTGGCGAGTCGCTACGCTCGGCGCTTCACGCCATTGCCGAGGCGACACATGCGGCAGAAAGCCTGCATGACCTGTTCGAACAGACGCATCGGATCATCGGCGAACTGGTGCCTGCAGAGAACTTCGTGGTCGCCCTGTTCGACCGGAAATCCGGTGAGATCAGCTTTCCGTATGTAGTCGACGAACAGGCGGAAGAGCTCCAGCCGCAAGACCTGAACACCGACGCGCTCATCGCCCAGGTGATCCGAACCGGGCAACCGACACTGCAAAGTCCTTCCGCTTCCATGGCGCCAGGCTCAGATGGCTCCCCCGACGCCTACGAGCGCGCACTGCATTGGCTGGGCGTGCCATTGAACTCCAAGGACGGCACGGTCGGGGCGCTGGTCATAAAGAGTTATTCGGACGCCACACGGTATACCGAGGCAGACAGGGAGCTGTTGCAATTCGTTTCCACCCAGGTTGCCGCGGCGGTCGAGCGCAAGCTGTCGGAGGCACGACTGCATCACCTCGCACAGCACGATTCCTTGACCGATCTGCCGAATCGCAAACTCTTCTACCGCCAGTTCGACATCGCGCTGGACAACGCAAGACGCCACCAGAGTCACGTGTCCCTGCTCTACATTGATCTGGACAGATTCAAGCAGGTCAACGACAGCTTCGGACACCACATTGGCGACCTGCTGCTTTGCGAGGTGGCAGCCCGCATCCGTCGCTGCCTGCGTGAATGCGATGTCGTAGGGCGCGTCGGTGGCGACGAATTCGTCGTCCTTCTCAACGCGATCCAGTCGCCCGGCCACGGCATGGACGTCGCCGAGCGAATTCGCGAGGCTCTCAGTGCGCCCTTCGATCTCGCGGACCAGCGCGTTCGGATATCAACCAGTATCGGCGTCGCCAACTTTCCCGCGCATAGCGAGGATCCGGACCTGCTCACGAAGGCAGCCGACCATGCCATGTATCACGCAAAAAAGGCCGGTGGTGATCGGGCGTTGCTCGCCACAAGCCCCAACGCTCTCGATGGCGAGCCGCGTGACCCTGACCGTACTCCCTAACCATGGCGCGTGGTGTACGAAGTCACGGCAACCGGACACGCGCAGGGACACGCGCGAAAGCTTGTGGAGCTTGGTGCCCTACACCGGCGCGAACATCAGGCCGGGGTCATTTCCACTGATAAGCGGCTGCCCGCACGACGCGGCTGCGCGCTTTCGCCGAGAGCGCGGGAAACGACTGCTCCAGAGCAAGTTCTGCCGCAGCTGACCCCTCGGGCACGGATCCATCCGACCAGTGACGCTCGTTGCAGCCTTCCGACCAGATGGCGGTAATCAGGGAGCGTTCGTCGTCCGCGAGTCGTTCGATCGCGACCACACTGTCATAGAACATCCATGGCCGGGCCCA
>DASXND010000193.1:0-2870 GCA_036495265.1 Dyella sp. | reverse complement strand
GGAAGGTGAGTCTTCATGATGGATCTTCTTTCGACGAAGCACATGCTCCGGTTGCAAGGTGCTCCGCGCCGGTAAATGGAGTTTTTCGGCTTTGTAAAGATTTATGAAGCAGGGCGGGGTGCCGATAGGCGCTTGGCATCGTTCGCGCCCGGCCTGTCGGCAAAACAGCGAAGCCCGCCTTGGTCAAAGGCGGGCTTCGAATGTCGATGGATACCATCCCGGATGGGAAAGCTCTGGTTCGACCACCGAAAACCCAGATAAGCCGCGAGACGCGGCTTATCTGGGTGCTGGAATTAACGCGTCAGTGCAATATCGACAATAAGGCCGGTGGCGATCGCCGTCAGGATGAGTTGGCCGTCATCGCTGCGCACCCAGCGATAGCCCGGATCGGGGCGGCGTACGTGATATTGCTCGTAATCGGTGACGTAATACTCATGCGAGTAGTAACGCTCCGGCATCCGTTCGCCACGTCGATACGCCTGTTTCTCCCAGCCCTTGTGTTCGCCGTTGTCGTGGTGACCGTCTTCCCGGTAATCACGATCATGACCACGATCGCCTCGATCGCGGTCGCCATCACGATGATCGCCATCACGATGATCGCCATCACGACGATCGCCATCACGATGATCGCGGTCATCGTCGCGGTGCTGATCATGGTAGCGACTATCGTCCTGGGGGGACGCATAGGTGGCGGCAGTTCCGGCGAGTAGTGCGGCCGTCACGACGTAGATAAACAAGCGTTTCATCAATCCTCCAGAGTCAAAGTGACCAAAGCGGATGAAATCATCCGCCCATTCAAGATAAACAGTGCCACCCCAAAAACACCTGTGTGCGAAGCGCGAACGCGATGTCTGGCCGGGCACGAGTGTCGTGATAACGATGGCACAACTGGCGACCGGCAACAGCACAAACCCGGACTTGGCTCAAACCTAGTAATGGGCCCGTTCAGGATGCAATTTCCGGTGCCGGTATGGCAGAAGCAGGGTGCGTGAATTTTGAGATGGCGTGCACAAAAGGGGAGGCTCCCCTGTTCGATTACGAAGGATGCGTCCGCCATTGCGCACGACGCGGCGCTGCAGGCTCATCTTGCTGCTTAACGCCGTATCGCCAGGACGCCGTCCAGCGCCAGCTGGGCCTTGAAACCCGCTTTCTCCAGCCGTTTCGCCACTTCGCGTGGGACGTCACGGTCGCTGGTGAGTTTGTTGGGGCTGCCGGTGTAGTGAAACAGGCGTCCGCCGCGGCGGAGTACGCGTGCCAGATGATCGTAGAACACCTGTGAGTAGAGCTCGCCGGCGATACCGAAGCGCGGCGGGTCATGCAGCAGCGCGTCCACCGAGGCGTCGGCCACTTGCGCGATCACCTGTGACACGTCGGCCTGGGTGAGCTGCAGACGGCCGCCGTGGGCGGGCTCTTCCGGATCCGGTGACCAAGGGTTGAGCGTGCGCAACCACAACACGTCGGGGTTCTTCTCGAACGAGTGGATGCTCGCCACGTCAGCCTCAAGACAGCAAGCGGCGAAGTAGCCCAGGCCCCCGCAGGTATCGAGCAACACCTTGCCGCGCGGTTCGACCAGCGCCACTTTCCGGCGCGCATCCTCAAACGGCGATTCCTTCGCCGTGGGCAGCATCTTGATGCCGTCGATCTCGAAGGTGGGTGCGCCCCATTCGGTGGGCACCAGCTTGATCAGCGAGCCGGAAAAGCGCGATATCGGCGCAAACTCGTCGCCGTCCCAGTAATAGATCGTGCGGTCTTTCAGCTTGTGCGGATACGGGTAGCGCTGGCCTTTCCAGTGCCAAGCATCCGCCTGCAGCGGCGCGCTGCCCTGTGAGCGGCCCAGGTCCAGCGAGCCGATCCATTCGCTCGCAGCGGCATCGCGTGCGGCCAGCAAAGTCTCGGCGACGGGGCGCGTGAGCAGGGGGCCTGAATAATGCGCCACGTCGAATAATCTCCTGGAATGAGCGTGTGCGGAGGTTTGTGCAACCGGGTTACGCCGGACGGCGTAGCGCTTTGAATCTGCTGGCGCGAACTGTTCGTGCCAGGTCGATAGGGATATTCGAAGAATATCGGCGCGCCTTCAAAGGCGCAAAGCCAACTTTAAAATGGCGGCTCCCCACCGCCGAGGCGGCTGGCCTCGGCGGGCGGGTTCGGCGTGGTCAGGCAGCCAATCGTTTCCGCAGATTTGCCGCAAAACGTTCGGCCGCCTCGTGCCGACCTTCGAAATGCAGGAAGGGCTCGATCATTTCCAGCTCCATCAGCAGGAAGCGGTCCTGGGATATCACGCCGTCCACTCGCGCATAGGCAATATCGGCATGGCCGATGGCCGCCGCCGCTGCAAGGGCTCGTTTCGCGGTGGCAATCAGAGCCTCATCGGGCTCGATGGCTTGAGCAGTGCCGCCGAATTCGCTCTGCACCCGGTAGTCGCCCGCCGCCGGCCGCTTGATCACCGCGTGACTGAATTCGCCATCGAAAAACAGCAGGGACCACTCCCCATCGCTCACGACTTCGGGTACGTAAGGCTGTATCAGGTAATCGAACTCCAACGGAAGCTGCGCAACGATCCGACTAAACGCCACATCATCGCTTCGGCCACGAGCCGTGTGGCGGGCCGTGCCACTGACGGTCGGTTTGACCACGACCTGCTGCGTGGGCATCGAAGCCAGCGTCTGCTGCAACTGGCTGGCCGGCACGATCTGCGTAGGAATGATTTCGATGCCTTGTGCCGCCAGTTCGAGCAGGTAGCGTTTGTCGCTATTCCAGCGCAACAGTGCCTTGTTGTTGATCGTCGGAACAGGCAGCTGATCGAGCCATTGCCTGAAGGCCGGGTAGTGCTTGAAGTAGTCCCAGGTGGAGCGCATCAGCACGGCGTCGAA
>DASXND010000192.1:0-5008 GCA_036495265.1 Dyella sp. | reverse complement strand
GGCGCGAATTCGATCGGTTGTGGCGCCTGCCGGCTCGCCACCCGCCTCACCTCGGGCATCACCTGCTGCTTGGGCTCTTGCCAGGTGGTGTAGCCGATATGGGTCTGCGCCATCATGCCGTCCCACTTACCGCCGCCCAGTGCGTGATAAGCGTCGGTAATGACCTGGTCGCGGCGGAAAGCGGCTTCCGCCCGGTCGGCAAAGAGGTTGGCTCGCGGGTCGCCTGCCGCCGCCAATCGGCGGTTCCACGCCACGGCATAGTAGAGCTGGTACAGATTGGAGAGCGCGAGGATCGGGTGCTCAACCAGCTGAAAATACGCATCCCGCTGCTCCTGCGGCAGCGTTGCCTTGACCTTGAGCATGTCCCGCTCGAGCGCCTGCCACTCGGTAATCATCGCGCCGAATTCTCCGCCATCGAGCCTGTCCCCAACGCCTGCGCCCAAGCGGAAGCTATCGGCATCGATGAGTTCGGGCTTACGTCGCGCCGCCAGCTGGCTGTACCGCGTGACAAGCTGCGCGATCGCGCCCGCCTGCGCCGGTCCGAAGGTGGCGCTGGCCCAGGCCTCGGGATAATGCTCGAGCGCAGCCGGTGTCATCGCCTCGGGGTTCCAGGCCTGCTGCATGAAGAAGCTGAGCGGGAACTCCATCGGCTTGATGTCGCCGACATTGACGATCCACAGGGTGCGGGCCCCGCTGGCGTAAGCGAGATCCATCTGTTGCCAGACCTTCTCGATCTGGTTGGTATTGATCCACTTGTAGTTGCGCGGGCCGCCGACATAGTCGAAGTGGTAATAGATACCGTAGCCACCCTTGCGTTCGCTGTTCGCTGCCGGAAGCCGTCGGATCTGTCCCCAATTGTCGTCCGCGAACAACAGGGTGACATCGTCCGGCACCTTCATGCCGTGGTCGTAGTAATCCTGTACTTCCTTGTAGAGCGCCCAGGCCTGCGGTGTCTGATCCGCGGGTTTGCCCGTGACGTCGGCGATGATCTTGCGCTGGTCCGCGACGATGGTTTGCAGCAACTGGGTGGCGGTGCCCTCGGTCATCGGTTCGTCGCCGTCGCCGCGCATACCCACGGTCACCACGCTTTCGTAGGCGTGGCCATCGCCCTTGGACATCATCCGCTCGATGCCGCCGCGCCAGAACGTGCGCAGGTTCGCGCCGTTGGTCGCGTAGTTCCAGGGGCCGCCGGTGACGCCCTGATCGGTATGACGGTGCCATTCGTCCTGCGCACGCATCATCGCCTCGTGATGCGAGGTGCCCATGACGATGCCCATCGCGTCGGCGAGCACCATGTTTTGCGGATCGTCGTCGTTGAACGCCTTGGGCGCCCACATCGCCGGCCACAAAAAATTGCCCTTCAGGCGCAGCTCGAGCTCGAAGACGTGCGCGTACATGCGCGCGTTGATGCCGCCGAAATGCTTTTTCGCCCAGCCGGTGAAGCTTGGGTCCTCGTCATTGATGAAGAAGCCGCGATATTTCACCCTGGGCTGATCGCGGCGCGATCCCGCAGTGATGAAGACGTTGGCTTGCTGCCGCACGGGCACGTCGGCGAACCAGTACCACGGCGAGACGCCGATCTTTTCAGAGATGTCGTAGATGCCATAGACGGCTCCGCGCCGATCGGCGCCTACGATCACCAAGGCGCGCGCTACGTTGGGGAAGGGACGGTCGACGACGATCTGCCGATAGGCCTCCCACTGCCCGGCAAGGTCGCTCGCCTCGATCTTCCTGGCCCGGACCAGCTCGTCGATGACCGGGCTGTGGCCGAGCTCGCCGATGATGACCAGGTTTCCATTCGCAGATGAAACTTGCTGGAGGCGCTGCGGCACCCGTCCGCTCACACGCTCCAGATCGGCGGCGAAGCTGTCCGCGACATGTCGCACCGCCGGATCGGCCGATGCATCGACCAGGATGGCCGCCGGCTGGCCGTGCCGGATCAGTGCGAAGCTCGCTTGCCCATCCTGCGAGCAGACGGAAACCGGCGTTGTGCATGCCTGGGCTGCGGAGCCGCAAGCTAGCGCCGCGAGGACCAGCACCAAGCCCAAGGACAGCCTCGCGCGCTCGATCGCCCTGAGGCCTCGAGGTGTGCGTATGACGATCCGTGCCATCGGCGGGCAGTGCAGTCGCATGACTCTTCCTACTTTAGGTTAGCGCTACCATCACTTCATAGCAGGTGGCGGCCGCATGCGACAAGCGTGCATCGTTCGCCGCCGCGCGCTAGAGCGTATCGGCGAGATGATTCAGGATCATGGCCCAGCCCTCCTTGGTACGCTCGCTCCATTCGGGCAACACGCCTTCATGGGTAAGCGTGAGCAAGCAACCGTCGCCATCGCGTTCCAGCTCGATCGTCACCTGGGTATAAACGCTGGAGTATTTCGGCACGGCAAAGGTGAACACCAATCGGCGAGGGCGATCGATCTCGAGGTATTCGCCCACATGCTCGACGTCGTCGCCATCGCGGCGGTCGACGAAGATAAAGCGGCCACCGACGCGCGCATCCATGTCGACTTTCACCATCTCGCCGCCCGGGGCGCTGAACAACCAGCGCCCTGCCATGGTGGGATCGAGCCAGGCATCGAAAACGCGTTCTGCGTGGGCATCGAAACGTCGCGTGACGCAAAGCGCCTTCATGGTGGAGGTGTTCATCGTGTTTTACCTTTGCGTTTGGGCCTGCTCGTGGTCCGGTCCTGGGCCTTGAGCAGGGCATCGAGTGCATTGAGCTTGCGCGTCCAGAACTGTTCGTAGAAACGCAGCCACTCATCGGCCGCGGCAAGCGGCCGTGGATCGAGCTGGCATAGGTGCGTGCGGCCCTTGATCACGCGCTTCACCAGACCTGCCCGTTCAAGCACCTTCACGTGTTTGGAGGCAGCGGCCAGCGACATCTCAAACGGTGCCGCCAGCTCGCCGATATTGAGCTCGCCGGTGGCCAGGCTTTTCAGCATGGCGCGACGGGTGGGGTCGGTTAGCGCCTGAAATACGCTATCAAGCGGGCGTGCTGAATATTCAACCATAGGGTTGAATATCCGCCCGCGCCGGTCAATTGTCAACCGATAGGTTGAATATTTCGCGCTGGGCAGCCGGATCGGATAGCGGCGCTTTCAGTTCGTTTCCGCAGACGTCGGGAGAGACGGGTCCGTTCCCTTTGCCGCTGCGCGATAGCGAAAGCGCAACTGCTTGCGTTGGCCGATCAGGTCGGCCAACCAATAAGACAGCGCGAAGATGGCCGACAGCGCGGGATAGCGCAGCGCTGCCCAGGCCGCGATGCCCAAGATGTAGAGCAGCGCGAGCCCCGATGTGAACTTGCTCGGCCGCTTCTGGCGGGGATTCCGACGCAGATAGCGCAGATTGGCGAGTACGGCCGCGGAAAGCAGTAGTGCTTGCCCTGCCATCAGCTGATCGAAGCCCAGGCAGAGCAGCAGCCCGGCCGCCACGAGCAGTGGAAGGAGGCCCATGCGCAACAGCGGGCACGGTTGTACAGGCTCTTCGGGACGTTGTTGCCAAAGTAGCAGGGCACTGAATCCGATGTAGTAAAGCCATCCCAGCGTGATGCCGCCGCTGAGCATGAGCGGCAGCCAGGTATCACCGGCTGCCATCGAAGCCGGCGGTGACAGCAGCAGCCAGAGCTGGAGGCCGGCGCAGACCAGCAACAGTGCGATGCAGCGGACGGCGCCGACAAAAAGACGCGGGATGGCCAGCCGGGTGCGGTCCGCCGCGGCGATCCAGAAGCGCGTCACGCGCGGATCGAAAAAATCGTCCAGGCGTGACGGCACGCCACCGCTCAATCGCCAGGCGAACAGGCCTAGTGCGCTGGGGAGCTTGAGTACGAGTGCCGCCAGCGTGATCCACCACCATTGAAAGGGGCGTTGCATACAGCGCAGGTGACGGGCCGCCTTGCGTGGATCGCCAAAACGCTCCTGCGGCTGCTTGACCTGCAGGGTCAGCTTGCCGGCGTTACGCGGCAGCATCAGCCACTTCATATGCAGGTGGGCGACCCGTTCGCCGAGGTTCTCTCCCCGCTGCGCGGCGAGTGCGGCGAGGCCAAAGAAGTTCAACAGCAGGCCGGCGCAATCCTGCGGCATGGGAGGACATTCGCGCAGCAGGCGATCGAGCAGATGCGACGCCGCCTTTTGGCGGACAGCCAGCGAGCGCAGCGCAGGTTGTGCATGGAGCACGGCGGCCATGCGTTCGCTATCGCCTTCCAGCGCTTGGTCGCAGAACCATGAAAAGAAGGCGGACAGATCCAGTTGGAGTCGGTTTGCGCCCCATGCATGCATCTTGGAATCGAAGCGCTGCAGCAGCGCAAAGCGTTCCTGCATGGCCTGGCGCAATTGCCGCATCTGCAACGGATCGATCCCGGTCAGCGCATGATCGAGGCCGAAGAACTGCAAGGTCGCATCGAAGCTGCTCATACGGATCGCCGGTGGATCGCGAAAGAGCCGCTGCAGCAAGGCGCGGCCTGCCTCGTGCTTGAGGTGCAGCGACCACAACTCGTGGCGTCCGTGCAGCCATCGCGCCACGATCTCAGCACCACCGTCGACGGCGACATCGATGAAATCGGCGACAAACCGATCGGTATCGAAACGTACCGGTTCGAGTTCGGCTTCAACGACCGGGGTGTCGAACTGGACGGGATGCCAGGCTCCGCCGCGCGGCGTGGCCAGCGTGGGTCGCGGTGCTGCTGCGGGCAGGCCGGGCGTTGCGAGAGGGGGATGGTCGACTTGCTCAGGCGAGGGGGCGCCATCCGCATCGCCTGGTGGCACTACCGCTGCCAGCGGGGCGACCGGCGCCGACGCCGAGCGTTGGCCTGCCGCCAGGGATTCGCCGGTTGGCGCATCGGTGGCGGCCGCAAGCTGGGCAACCGACGGCTGTTGCTGCTGCCAGGCCAGCGCGCGCTGATACATGTCGTGCAATTGCTGGAAGCCGGCCGGGTCTTCATCGGGCCGCGTCGTCTTCAGACGCCTGGCGTAGGCCCGCTTGATCTCGCGCTCGTCTGCATCGTCCGCCA
>DASXND010000191.1:0-10764 GCA_036495265.1 Dyella sp. | reverse complement strand
TAATCAGTCAGCTGCTGGCGGTTGCCGATCGGCGTGCTCTTGACGGCACTGGGTATGGACACGGGGAACTCCTGTAGAGGCTGCCCTCACTTTGGGGGTGCCGGAGTGAAATTCAAAGTGCCACGCGCCACAGACCGAGTTTTAGCTATTGGCGGGAAAATCGATGCGCATGCGGGTGCCCTGGCCGGTGCTGCCGTCCAGGATGCTCAGTTGCGCGCCATGTACCCGCGCGACCTCGTCGACGATCGATAGTCCGAGGCCGCAGCCATCGGCCGTGCTGCCCGCGCCGCGATAGAAGCGCTCACGCACACGGAGGCGCTCGTCAGGCGGAATGCCGGTTCCGCTGTCATCCACTTCAAGAAAGGCGTGTCCGTCATTGACGCCACAGCGGACCGTCACATGGCCGCCGGCGGGCGTATGCCGAATGGCGTTGTCGATCAGGTTGATCAGCAGTTCGTGCAACAACCAGTACACGCCGGTGACCTGGGCGTGCTGGCTGTCGGCACCCAGATCGATGCCGTGCGCCAGGGCGCGGTCCAGCGAACTCTCGATCACTTCGCCGATCAGGTGGGGCAATTCGATCGAGGTGTAGTGGCTGGCCCGATGCGCCGAAGGTTCGGCGCGCGCCAAGGTCAGCAGCTGGTTGGCGGTATGGGCAAGACGGTCCACGCCACCCTGCAGCAGGGCGATGCGCTCTTCCAGCGGACTGCCGGCGGTTTCGCGGCTCAGTACTTCCAGCTGTGCCTTGAGACCGGTCAAGGGTGTTCGCAACTGGTGGGCAGCGTTGGCCATGAAGTGTTGCTGCGAGAGCACGGAATTGCGCACCGTGCCCAGCAAGGTGTTGAGCGACTCAACCACCGGCCGCACCTCGCTGGGAACCTGCTCGGTGGAAAGCGGTGTCAGCGCCTGGGCCGGACGGTTGGCGATCTGACGGCTCAGTCGTTGCAGCGGGCGCAGCGCAATGCGAATGCCGATCAAGGTGATGATCAGCACGGCGGCCATCTGCACCGTGTCATTGAGGCCGAATGAGACGTCCATGCGATGGACCGCGCGGTCGCGGCGTGCCGGCGTCTCCGCCACGGTCACGATGACGGGATCGCCGTCCTCCAGGGTGCGGTAGCTGGCAAGCCGCAACAGCTGACCTTGATAGTTGATATCGGCGTAGCTGAAGCCATCCGCCGCCTTGTCATCGGGCGCCGCCAATGGCAGATCCGGCGTGCCCGCCAGCGTGCGACCGTCGGGAAGGCTCACCCTATAGAAAAACTTGTCACCACCCATGCCACGCAGCGGTGACCGGGAGCCCTCGCCGGGCATCGGGTGTGGCCGCGCTGATGGTAGAGGGTCTGCGCCGGCGAATGGCCTAGGCAGCGGTAGACGCTCCGGTGAGGTCACCCCGAGTTGGCCTTCCGGTGTGCGCTGGATGCGTGCCACGATGGCCAGCGCGGCGCGCGACAACGCGCGGTCGAAGGCGCTATGGATGGGGCTGACGATCATGCTGTGATCGACGGCGACGCCAACCACCAGCAACAGCAACAGCGGCGCCAGCATGTACCTCAGCAGGCGCTGATGAATGCTGATCGGACGTTTGCGTTCAGGCATCTTCGAGGCGGTAGCCCAGCCCGCGAATGCCGCGCACGGTCGCCGAAGTGCCTAGCTTGCTGCGCAGGCGCGACACGTGGACTTCGATGGCATTGCCGGAAATGTCCTCACTCCATCCGGTAATCGCCTGGGTCAGCCGTTCCTTGCTCACCACCTTGCCACTGTGATGGGCCAGGCATTCGAGGATGGACCATTCGCGTCGCGTGAGTTCCAGTACATCGCCGGTGGTGTTGAGCGCGCGGCGCCCGGCCAGATCGATGCGCAGGCCGCCGATCGCAATCTCATTGGCGGCGGCGGCCGTGGCGCGGCGAATCAAGGCGCGGCAACGCGCCGCCAGTTCAGGCAGGGCGAACGGCTTGACCAGGTAGTCGTCGGCGCCCAGATCCAGGGCGTTGATGCGGTCGTCCAGGCCATCGCGTGCCGTGACGATCAACAGCGGCAGCGGATTGCCGCTGCGGCGCAGGCGCCGCACCAGCGAGAGTCCGTCCTCGCCGGGCAAGCCCAGGTCGACGATGGCGAGGTCGTAGTGAGTGTCGGCCAGGCGTCCGGAAACCGATTCGGCGTCAGCTACCGGATCGACCACATAGCCGCTGGCGACCAGGCCACGGGTAATGGCATCTGATACGAGGGAGTCATCTTCGACAAGCAGGATTCGCATACGGCATACAAGCGTGGATGTCGGCGCATGCTAACAGCAGGACATGACCGGACACAGGCTCCTGCGGCTGGCGCAACATCTTGCGCATCTCTCCTGTTCAGCGCGGGGCGCGACCCAAGGAAAAACGCCCGCGATGCGGGCGTTTCCGTGGATCGTCACGTCGAGCGGAAAGCGATCAGTAGCGAGGCACCGACGAGTCGATTTCGTTGGCCCATGCGTCCATGCCGCCCTCGACGTTGTAGACCTTGGTGAAGCCGTGGGCGGCGAAGCGCTCGGCCACGCCGCGGCTGGAGACGCCGTGGTGGCAGATAAAGGCGATCGGCGTGTCCTTGGGCAGGGCGGCCAGCGTCTCGTAACCCTCGTCCTCCAGCACACGGGCCTGTGCCAGCGGGGCGGCTTGCGCGCGACCTTGGGCCGGGCGCACGTCGACCAGGGTGATGTCGCCGGCGGCCAGACGGGCCTTCAGCTCCTGCACGGTAAGCGAGCCGATCTCCTGCGCGCCGGGGAATTTCAGGCTCAGGCCTTCACCCTGCACGGTGGACACCCAGTCGATCACGATGCCCTTGGCGCGCTGGGCGCTGCCCGGGTCGAAGTGCACGTCGATGCCGTTGGAGCTGACCACGATGTCGTGATCGCTGGCTGGCGCCAGCTGGAAGCCGGCGCTATGGTCCGGGCCGATCTCCAGGTGCAGCGCCAGGCCCTGGGCGCTTGCCGTGCCCTGGCGGATGGCCTCGGCGGCCTTGTCGGTGATGGTGATCTCGGGCGGCGTGCGATCCGGGGCGGCCGCGCCGAACAGCTGGTGCAGCTCGCCGCTGGCGTACATCTGGCGAATGATGTCGGCGCCGCCGACCAGCTCGCCACCCACATAAAGCTGCGGAATCGTCGGCCAGTCACCGTAAGCCTTGATGCCTTCGCGGATTTCCGGGTCTTCCAGGACGTTGACCGTGTGGTAGTCCGGCACCAGCTCGTTGAGCGTGTTGGTGGCGGCGGCGGAGAAGCCGCACATCGGCTGATGGCGGGTGCCTTTCATGAACAGCACCACGCGGTGGTCATGCAGCAGGGATTGGATGCGTTCGCGGGTGGCGCTGTCGAGAGACATGGAGAACTCCGGCAAAGAGGGCTGATTGTACGCCCCCGATATGCCGGCGGCACCTGGCCCGTTCAAGCGGCGGGGCGTAATTCCCCGAGATCGAGCCGGCTGCGGGTGAGCGGCGCCAGCGCCAGCGCGGCGGCGGGGGAGGGCCAAACCAGCTCGCGGCTGGCCCGACCCAGCGGGGCAAATTGTTCGCTCCAGTGGATCAGTTCCATCGCGCCCGAGTGGTCCTCCACCAACACCGTGCAGTGCTCCACCCAGTCGCCATCGTTGAGATACAGCACGCCGCCCATGTCGCGCACGTGGCCAAAATGGATATGTCCGCAGATATGGCCGTCGAAGCCGCGTTCGCGCGCATCGCTGGCCACGCGCTCCTCATAGGCCCGGATATAGGCCAGGGCCTTGCCGATATGCGATTTCACGATGATCGACAGCGGCAGGTAGGGTAGTTCCAGCCGGCGTCGCATGGCGTGCACGCGGCGATTGGTCCAGCAGATGAAGCGATGCATCACTTCCCCCAGGTGCACCATCCATGTGCGCCCGATCTGCTCCGGATCAAATTCGTCGCCGTGACTGACTCTGTAGCGGCGCCCGTCAGCCCCTTCGTGCACCGCATCCAGCGCGATCTGCACGCCACCGAAGCGCTGGCCGGCGAGGCCGCGCATCGGGGCATCGTGATTGCCCGGGATATACGTCACTTCGACGCCGCGTCGTGCCAGCTCCAGCACCTCGGCAATCACCGCGCCGTGGTCCGGATGCCACCAGTGGCGGCGCGCCAACGCCTCCATGTCGATGATGTCGCCGACCAGGTAGAGCTTCTCGCAGCGCAGCTTGCGCAGGAAATCGAGCAGGTAGCCGGCCTTGCAGTCAGGCGTGCCTAAATGCACGTCCGAGATGAAGGCGCTGCGGCAGTGGAAGTTCGCCATGGCAATCTCTCCCGGTGGTTACCGGGACGCCAGCTTGCGCGCGGCAGGTCACCGCGCGATGGCGAAATGGTTGCAGAAGCGTTTCCGCCATAGATCTGGCTACTGCTGTAGGAGCGCACAGGGCGCGCTCCTACCCGGTCAGGATGTAGCGTGACACGGGCAGGACGGTCTGCGTCCACAGCGTGTACTGCGCTTCTGACGGGTGCAGCCCGTCATCCGCGAGCAAATCGGGATGGCGTCGCGAGATGCCGGTGATATCGACCCAGTACGCGCCCCGTCGCTGCGTTTCATCGCGGGCAATGGCGTTATAGACGTCCAGCTCGTTGCCGATGCGTGTCACATTGCGGTCACTCTGGCGCGCAAACGGCGTGACGCCCCAGTCGGGTATCGACAGCACGACGACATGCCGGGCGCGGTCGCCTGCCAAGGCGATGGCACGCTCCAGCATGCGTTGGAACTCATCGCGATACTCGTCGGCGCTGCGCCCACGGTATTGGTTGTTCACCCCGATCAGCAGGCTGACCAGGTCGTAGGGCGGCGCGAACGTGGTGCTGTCCATCGCCGCCGCCAGCTCGTCGGTGGTCCAGCCGGTGGTGGCAACAATGGTCGGGTCATCCAGGGCGATGCCTTCATCGCGCAGGCGAGCGGCCAATTGCACCGGCCAGCGACCGTTCTCGGGCACGCCTTCGCCGATCGAATACGAATCACCGAGGGCCAGGTAGCGCGGCACGTGGGCGTTGGACTCAGGCAACCGCGGCGCGCGGCTTTTGTGAGGCGGCCATGCCCGCCAGCACCCGCTCGATACGCACGAATACCTCGCGGATCTGCTCCGGTGGTGGCAGCAGGGTCAAACGCAGATGTCGACTATGCGGCACGTTGAAGCTGCTGCCCGGTACGACCAGCACCGATTCTTCTTCCAGCAGTCGCAGGGCGAAGGCGTTGTCGTCGAAGTCGGCGAGCCGGTCCGCGCGCACGCGCGGGAAAGCGTAAAGCGCGCCAGCGGGCGACACGATATCGAGGAACTGACTGGCGGCCACGCCATCGAGCACCTCGCGACGCGCTTCGTGTAGGCGGCCACCGGCTGCGGTGAGCGTATGGATGGTCGGCGCACTCTGCAGCGCCGGTCGCACCGCCCATTGCGCGGTGACATTTGCGCAAAGGCGCAGTGCGGCAAGCAGCTGCAAGGCATCGCGGTAGTCGGCAGTACGCGACGGATCGCCGGACAGGCTCATCCAGCCCACGCGGTAACCACAGGCGCGATGCACCTTGCTCAGCCCGCCGAAGCTGACGCAGGGCAGGTCGCCGGCCACCGCAGCCAGTGGCTGGAACGGCGTGCCGTCGTAAAGGATCTCGTCGTAGATCTCGTCGCAGAGCAACAGCAGCCGATGCCGTGCGGCCACGGCGACGATGCGTTCCAGCAGTTCGCGCGGGTACACCGCGCCAGTGGGATTGTTCGGGTTGATCAGCACCAGGGCGCGTGTACGCGGGGTCACCAGTGCTTCGATTTCGTCCGGATCGGGCAGGTGGCCGTTTTCGGCCAGGCAGCGGTAATAGCGCGGCTTGCCATCGTTGAGGATGGTGGCGGCGCTCCACAGCGGGTAGTCCGGACTGGGCAGCAGCACTTCGTCGTCCGGCTGCAGCAGGGCGCGCAGGCTCAGGTCGATCAGCTCGCTGACGCCGTTGCCGATGAAGATGCGCTCCACTTCCACGCCTTGGGCGCCGCGATGGCGCTGTTGCGCGGCGATGGACTCGCGCGCTTCCTCCAGACCCTGCTCGTGGCCGTAGGCCTCGCTGTCGTGCAGGTGGCGCGCGATCGCTTCGCGCAAATGCGCGGGGGTATCGAATCCGTAGCGGCCGGGGTTGCCGATATTGAGCTTGATGATGGGCAGCCCGGCTGCCTCCAGCTCGCGCGATCGCCGGGTCAGTGCACCACGGATTTCATAGCGCACGTCCGCCAGGTGCGCACTGGGTTTGATCGAGGCCAACGCAAGCGTCCTTCATTCTTCGTTATTGCCAGCGCCGGGCGCCGGAGTGGTGTTTGCATGCTAGCAGCGTACGGACGCCAGGGGGGAGCCAAAAAAGGACGAAAAACGGCGTAGTGTCGGGCTTCCTGCGGGCAGGGCATAATCACCCCCCATGACGGAAGCCGACATCATTGAGCGACTGCGCCGTATCGGTTGGCGTGGTGACACCTTGCCAGCGGACGGCCGAAGGCTGGCCCGCGTGGTGGCACAGCACCGGGCCGGCTACGAGCTGCACGACGGCGAGACCCTGTTCGGCGCCCAGCCGGCAGGCCATTTCCTCAAGCGCAACATCGATCCAGCCGAGCGTCCATCGGTGGGTGATTTCGTGGAGCTCGAGGCCGGCAAGCCCCCGCATATCGTCACGGTGCAGCCGCGTCGCACGGTGCTTTCGCGGGCAGCGGCGGGCGAGCGCTATGAGCGTCAGGTGATCGCCACCAATATCGATTACGTGCTGGTGCTCACGGGCCTGGATGGGGATTTCAACCCGGCCCGCATCGAGCGCTATCTCTCCCTGACCGAGGGCTCCGGTGCCCAGCCGGTGGTGCTGTTGAGCAAGCTCGACACGCGCGACGACGCTGACGAACTGCTCGCCGCGTTGCGTGCCCGCCTGCCGGACGGCACGCCGATCCATGCCATCAATGGCAAGGACACCGCCAGCGGGGCGTTGCTGGCCCAATATCTCCAGCCGGGCGATAGCGCGGTCCTGGTGGGTTCGTCGGGTGCCGGCAAGTCCACGCTCACCAATACCTTGTTGGGAAGCGAAAAGATGGCGACCAAGGCCGTGCGCACTCACGATAGTCGCGGCCGCCACACCACCACCCATCGCGCCTTGCTGCAGCTGCCCAGCGGCGGTTGCCTGATCGACACCCCCGGCATGCGCGAGCTGAAGCTTACCGGCGAGGAAAACCTCGACCTGTTCGCCGATATCGACGTGCTGGCCGAGCAATGCCGTTTCGCCGATTGCGGACACGGCAGCGAGCCTGGCTGCGCGGTGCAGGCGGCGCTGGATAGCGGCGATCTATCGGCCGAGCGCTGGCGCAACTATCTGAAATTGCGCGACGAGCGCGAGGAGCAGGCGGCCACGCTCGAGGCCCGGCTGCGGCGCCAGCGTGGCGGTCGTCCGGTCGGGCGCCTGCATGGCAGCCACCGCAATACCCGCGAGCGCGAGTAGCGCTGCTGCCGGAAAGTTGCGGCGATGGGTCCCTACGGAGCCTATTTGGGCTCAACGCGGGCTACGCGGAGATTCCAAACAGGCTCTAAAGCACTACTATCGAGCTGTCTTGGCCCGGGGTGCAGGCATGCAGCGGCTTTCGTCGCGTTCCACGTTCTTCTATAAGCGGGTATTTCCCGTGTTCTGGTTCGGTTTTCTGGCCGTCATGCTGCTGACCTCGTTGGGACTGGGCCGTGGCCCTGGGCGAGCGGACCTCGCGCCCTTCCTGTTTGCCCCCGTGATCATGGCGGTGATTGGCTATGTGCTGATGCGCAAGCTGGTCTTCGGCCTGGTCGATGAAGTTTGGCTGGAAGGCGACCAATTGCTGATCAGGAACCGTGGCGAGCAGAGCCGCATCGCCCTGCGCGACGTGATCAACGTCAATGCCACCATGATGACCAACCCACGCCGCATCACCCTGATGCTGCGTACCGAATCGTCGCGCTTCGGCAAGGAGCTCAGCTTCATGCCGAACAGTCCGCGCGGTATTTTCAGCGCCTTCAAGACTGATCCCGTAGCCGCCGATCTGATCCATCGGATCGATGCCCTTCGCCAGAGACTCGCATGAGTGTGAACCCGGCCAACGTGGCCCCCGAACTGCGCCGCTATGCCGAGCTCGACCAGCGCCTGCTGGCAGCGGTCAAGGGCATTCGTATCCTGTCCACGGTGTCGTGGCCGGCATCGCTGGAAGACCGCATGATCGCGGCTTATGGCAAAGGCCAGTTCGCCCTGCCTGAGGTCAGCTATCAGCCGCCGAATCTTTCCGCGGAACGCTCAGAGCTGGCCGCCATCGAGCGCGAGGCCGGCTATGACGACCCGCTTGGCGAATACCTGTCGCGCACCGCGGAATCCTGGCGTATCGCGGCGGAAATGCTCGAGGCGGTCGGCACCAAGGGCGTCACGGCGCCATCGATCGTGCTGTACGGTCGACCAGGCGACACCATCCCCGGCAGTGATCGCAGCAACCTGGATGCAGCCCGTTACTTCGTCGAGCTATCCGACGAACTGGGTTCGGACCTGCTGGCGGACGATATCAGCGTGTGCATTCCCGCCGAAGAACTGCGCGACGATCTGAGCCGCACGCTGGATGCATTTTTCGGGGCCGGGCAGATCGCCGTGGAAGTGGACCCCGAGCTTACCGCCAAGGCGGCGGCAGGCGCGACGCGCATCCGCCTGCGCGGTGGCATCTGCTTCAGCGAATACGATCGCCATCAGCTACTCGCACATGAAGCGTTCGTGCATTCGCTGACTGCCCTCAATGGCCGCGCGCAACCGGTACTGGCATCGCTGGGGCGCACCTCGCCACGTGTTACGGCGACGCAGGAAGGGCTCGCCGTATTCGCGGAGCTGATGTCGGGCGCCATCGACATCTCGCGGCTCAAGCGCATCAGCCTGCGCATTCTTGCCATCGACATGGCCTTGAGCGGTGCCGATTTCGTCGAGGTCTATCGGTTCTTCAGCAGTTGCGGACAGAGCCCGGCCGACAGCTTCCATTCGGCGCAGCGCGTGTTTCGCGGCGTGCCGCTCACCGGTGGTGCGGCGTTCGCCAAGGACAATGTCTACCTGTCCGGCCTGCTCGCCGTGCACACGTTTTTCCGCTGGGCACTCAAGCAGCGGCGCATGGACATGCTGCGCCATCTGTTCGCCGGCAAGCTCGCCTTGCATGACGTGATCAGTCTGGAGCCGCACTTCGAGTCCGGCGCGATCCTGCCGCCACGCTGGTTGCCGCCGTGGATGCAGCATGTGCATGGCCTGGCCGGCAAGCTCGCGTTCTCGTTGTTCGTCAACCGCATCCACATGGGCAAGGTGCAGGCGGAGACGCTTTCACTGAGTCTTTAGGGCTGGGCATGTTGGAATGAACGACAGCCCTTCCCGGGTGAACGATGGCCTCGCCGTGCGTGCGCGCATCGTCGGGCCAGCCTGCCCACCGGTGTTACCATTCAGCGATGCCGCTGGCCGGCCCCCATTCCCCATCACCTCAGTCCTCGCATCCCATGGCACTCACTGAAGAACTTCGTCTAGCTGCGCTCGAGTACCACCGCCTTCCGCGCCCGGGCAAGATCAAGGTCTCCGCGACCAAACCCATGGTGACCCAGCGCGATCTCGCTCTGGCGTATTCGCCGGGTGTGGCTTATGCCTGCGAAGCGATCGTCGAGGACCCCAATGCCGCCAGCGAGATGACGGCGCGCGGCAACCTGGTGGCAGTCATCACCAACGGTACGGCCGTGCTGGGTCTGGGCGATATCGGTCCCCTCGCCAGCAAGCCGGTGATGGAAGGCAAGGGCGTGCTGTTCCAGAAGTTTGCCGGCATCGATGTGTTCGACATCGAGATCAATGAGCGCGACCCGGACAAGCTGGTCGACATCATCGCCTCGCTGGAGCCGACGTTCGGCGGCATCAACCTGGAAGACATCAAGGCACCGGAGTGCTTCATCGTCGAGCGCAAGCTGCGCGAGCGCATGAAGATCCCGGTATTTCACGACGACCAGCACGGCACCGCCATCATCGTGGGTGCCGCCGTGCTGAACGCACTGGAAGTGGTCGGCAAGAAGATCGAGGACGTGAAGCTGGCGACCACCGGCGTCGGTGCGGCTGGCATCGCCTGCCTGGACATGCTGGTGGCGCTGGGCGCGAAGCCGGAGCACATCCTGGCCTATGACCGCGAAGGCGTGCTGTACACCGGCCGCGACCACATGGACCCGGACAAGCAGCGCTACGCCCGCAACACCGACAAGCGCACCTTGGCCGAGATCGTCGACGGCGTCGATATCTTTCTGGGTCTTTCCGCGGGCGGCATCCTCAAGCCCGAAATGGTCGCCAGCATGGCTGTGCGGCCGATCGTCCTGGCGCTGGCCAATCCAAATCCTGAGATCTCGCCGGAGGACGCCAAGCGCGTACGCCCGGATTGCATCGTCGCCACCGGCCGCTCGGACTATCCGAACCAGGTCAACAACGCGCTGTGCTTCCCGTATATTTTCCGTGGCGCGCTCGATGTCGGCGCCACCGGCATCAACGAAGCGATGAAGCTTGCTTGCGTGCGCGCGATCGCGCAGCTGGCGCGCATGGAAGCCGGTGATCTGGCCAGCGCGTACGGCGGCGATGTTCCGACCTTCGGTCCGGAGTACCTGATCCCGCGTCCGTTCGACCCGCGCCTGCTGGTGATGCTGGCGCCGGCCGTTGCCCTGGCGGCGATGGAGTCGGGTGTGGCCACCCGTCCCATCGTGGATTTGGAGGCCTACCTCGAGAAGCTCGGC
>DASXND010000190.1:0-2439 GCA_036495265.1 Dyella sp. | reverse complement strand
TGCTCGACGTGGGTGGCTGGTACAAGAACGTGATCACGTTCGCGCCGTCGCTGGACATATCGCACGAAGAGATCGACCTGGCTATCTCGCTGCTCGACCAGCTGCTGACCAAGGCCAAGAAAGCAATGTAAGACACCACCGCGCAGCCCAGGCTGCGCGGTGGCTGCTCACTGGTTTGTCTCGTGTTATTCCCATGCAGGGGATGTGTGACAACGGCGACGCCTATGCGTCGCCGTTTTTTTTGGACCCTGCAAACAGGCCCCTAGGAGCGCACAGGGTGCGTTTCTACATTGAGTCGTTGAATAGCGACTTGGAGGTGCGCGCGGGTGGGAACACGATTTCCACGCGCAGGCCGCCGCTGCTGCCGGCGAGATAGCGCACCTGCGCCAGATGCCGTTCGGCAATGCGTTGCACGATGGCCAGGCCCAGGCCCGTGCCTTCCTCGGAAATGCCAGGCACGCGGAAAAAGCGCTCACCCAAGCGGTCCAGGAAGGTCGGTGGCACGCCGGGTCCATTGTCTTCGACACTGAGGCAAGGGCAGTCGGAAACGACGGACACGCCCACCGTCACGATGCTGTTGCGGCCGGCATAGCGCAGGCTGTTGTCGATCAGGTTGTCCAGCATTTCCTGCAGCGAGACGCGGTCGCCATCGATCCACACGGTGCCCGGCGGCCCTTCATAGCCCAGGTCGACGCCTGCCGCGATCGCCTCGTGCACGCGCAGGCCCAGCAGTTCGGGTACGAGCTGGGCGAGATCGAGCAGGCATTCGGAACCAGATTCGCTCAGTTCGGGCGACTGCGCGCGAGTCAGAGCCAGCAGCTGGCTTGAGGTGCGGCTGGCGCGTTGGGTCAGGCGCAGGATGTGCTGCAGGGCGTCGCTGACGGTTTCCTTGCTCGGGTCTACCTGGGCGCGTTCGACATGGACGCGCAGCCCGGCCAACGGCGTCTTGAGCTGATGCGCGGCGTCGGCAATGAAACGTTCCTGCAAGGCCAGCATGCGTCGCTGTCGTGCGAATAGGCCATCGATGGTGCGTGTGAGCGGAAGAATTTCCACCGGCACATCGGCGTCGCCGATGGGCGCCAGATCGTGCTCGCGTGCCGCCAGGCGCGCGGTGAGTGGATCGAGCTGGCGCAGGCCCACGCGCACGCCATACAAGACCAGGAAGAACACGCCGGCGATCAGCAGCGCCTGCGCCGGAACGCTCAGCAGCAGGATTTCCCGTGCGCGCTGGTGGCGGTCATGAAAGGTTTCGGCCATGGTGACCGTGAGCTGGTCGCTCGGATCGTGCAGGTTGGGAATACGCACGGTGGCGGCACGCACGGTGCGACGCTTCAGCGCCGTAGTGTAGAGCACCGGTTCCCCGTCCAGCGTGGCAGCGGACAGCGCGGCGTGTTGCAGTTCCTGGCTGCCGGCCAGCAAGCCGTGCTTCTGGCTGCTGACGTTGAAATAGTTATGCCCTTCGGGCGCGTATTCGAGCAGGAAGCGTGCCTGCGGTGAAATCTGTCCGCCGAGGTCTTCCTGGCTGAGCATCTGCGCCAAGGTCATCGCGCTGTCGGCCAGGTCGCGGTCGTGCACGTGGTTGGAATAGACCAGCGCGCCGCTGTAGGTGATCAGGCTCTCGATCACCAACAACAACATCAGCGGCACCAGCAGCGAGGACAGCAGGCGGCGGCGCAGGCTCGGACGGTCTCCCGATTCGACCATGCGATACAGCCATGGCCTTGCTGGTTCGCGACCCGGTTCGCTCATGCCTTGCTTTCCTTGTCTTCCTTCGCTTCTTCCAGCAGATAACCGAGGCCGCGGATGGTGCGCACCTGGGTGCCTGAGTCCGCGAGCTTGCGACGCAGGCGATAAATGGCGATATCCAGCCCGTTGTCGGTCAGTTCCTCGTCCCAGCTGCACAAGGCCTCGACGAGTTGCGCGCGACTGGTGACGCGGTCGGGCCGTGCGGCGAGTGCTTCCAGCAAGCCGAACTCGCGTGCCGTGAGTTCCAGCGGGGCATCACCGATCCACGCGCGGTGGCCCGGCAGGTCCAGTCGCAGCTGTCCCATGGTCAGTTCGGGTGCGCCTTGTGCGGTATAGCGTCGCAGCAAGGCGCGCACGCGTGCCTCGAACTCGGCCAGCGCGAAGGGCTTGACCAGGTAATCGTCAGCGCCGAGATCAAGCACGCGTACGCGTTCGCGCAGACCCTCGCGTGCCGTGATCACCAGTACCGGCAGGCCAGTGCCGCGCTTGCGTAGTCGCTGAAGTACATCGGCGCCGTCCAGATTGGGCAGGCCAAGATCGAGGATGAGCAGGTCGTACGGCGTGTCGCGCAGGGCCGCATCGGCCTTGGCGCCATCCGCGACGCAATCCACCGCATGGCCACCCTGGCGCAGCGAAGCGCTGACGCCGGCGGCAATGGAAGGATCGTCCTCGGCAATCAAGATGCGCATGGGG
>DASXND010000189.1:0-3295 GCA_036495265.1 Dyella sp. | reverse complement strand
GTTGCTTTGGCTGGGCGCCATCGGCATGGCGGTGGCGACGTGGTGGCGCGTTGGCGCCGAAGTGCGCGCGCGGGCATTCCCGGTGACGTTGGCGCTTGGCGTCATGTTGTTCCCGCTCAATACGCATCTGGCCTTCTATTCGGCCTGGTGGGGACTCCTGTTTGCCTGGTTGCTGGGGCTTTGGTGCGCGGCACTGTATGTGCAGCCGAAAGTATCCAGCGCGGGAGGACCGGCATGAAGCGCGAACTGCTGTCGGTGGTGGTGATCACCTACAACAATGGCGAGACGCTCGATGCCTGCTTGAGTGGCGTGGATTGGGCGGATGAGATCGTCGTGCTGGATTCCGGCTCCAGCGATGACACCGTCGAAATCGCCAGGCGGCATGGCGCCCGCGTGGCGGTGCATCCGTTTGACCAGTTCGGCCCGCAGAAACAGCGTGCCTACGACCTGGCCAGTCACGACTGGGTGCTCAACCTGGATGCCGATGAGCGACTTTCGCCGGGCACGCGCGAGGTGATCGAACAAGCCCTGGTGGCCCCGCGCCATGCGGGCTTCCGCTTGCCACGTCGCGAGCGATTGTTCTGGACCGTGCAGCATCGATGGGGGCGGCGCAATGGACTCCTGCGCCTGTTCGACCGCCGGCGCGGCCGCATGAACGATGTCGAGGTCCATGCGGCGGTCGAGGTGGATGGACCGGTCAAGACGTTGCGGCGTGCGGACTTCATCAACGATGGCGATCGCGACATCACCACGCGGATGGACAAGATCAACCGTTATACGAGCAGCATGGTGGCGCATAAGCTGCGCAGGAATCAGCGCTACACCGGCCTGCGCATGGTGTTCTATCCGCCGCTCTATTTTCTGCGGCAGTACCTCGTAAAGCGCTACTTCCTGGACGGCTGGGCAGGTTTCATCGCCAGCGCGACGGGCGCGTTCTACGCCTTTCTCAAGTACGCGAAATTGCACGAAGCGCGTGAGCAGGCGGCGCGTAAACAACTTCACTGATTAATGTTGGCTGCGATCCATGTCGCGACGTTGTCGGCAACTATCGAACATCGTTGTTCAGTGATCGTTTAGAAAGTGGTCTTGTCGTACGGCAATTTCTTGCTGCGGCGCATTTACTTTCTTTGCACGTGGATCGCGCCGCTGGGCCAATGTTCGGCACTTAGGCTCACCCGACTACGCATGACGAAATATTTTTCGCCCGCGCGCCGCCTACATGAAATCGTGATGCGCATCGTAGAAAACGCCGATTCGCGGCGGGTTCTCTCGGTTCTTCCGATGTGTGATGACGCCGTCAACTTGCGCCTGCTGATGTCATTGCTCTGACGGCTCCGCTGTTTCTACACTCGGGCGAGTTGGGGTGCGTCATCGCGGAAGGCGTCAGGGGCTGCCTTCCGCTTCAAGAGTAAGTCTTAGGGTGGGTTTTTCGAGGCCAATTGAACACGCTGTCGATGCGACCGCGTGATGCGCCGTTTCGTTTTTCTCAGCCACGTGCATCGGAAAGGAGGTCACGCACTTAATCGGTCTTTGCTGGCGGGACGATTTCATCACAGGGGGCCTAGCCTGTTTTCGATGGAATATCTCCAGGAGACATTGCATGAGAAACGAGCACCTGTACCTGTGCGCCGCCGTAGCCCTCGCCCTTGCGGGACTACCCACCATAGCGGCCGCACAATCATCGACGTCGCAGAATGCGGCGCTGGCGGATATCAATACGGCGGAAGCGCCGCGAGTCACCCAGACGATCAACAACAAGGTCGTCTCGCCGCTGCAGCGAAGTCACGTCGCCGCGGTCGACAGTCTGAAGCCTACGCAGAGCGTGGCCGATAGCTTGCCGATGAATCATATGCACCTCGTGCTTCAGCGCAGTGCATTGCGACAGTCCGCCTTGGATGCACTGATTAGCGCCCAGCACGATCCGAGTTCGCCCAAGTTCCACCAATGGGTCACGCCGGATCAGTTCGGCGAGACGTTTGGCGTCAGCAACGCCGACATCGCCGCAGCGACCACATGGCTGCAATCGCAGGGGTTCAAGGTCAATGGCGTATACCCCAACAAAATGCAGATCGACTTCAGCGGTAGCGCCGGTCTGGTCAAGCAGGCATTCCACACCCAGATCAATCGCTATGCATTAGGCAAGACCAGCCACATCGCCAACGCCACGGACATCAGTGTGCCGTCGGCATTGAAGGATGTGGTGGTGGGTGTTGCCGGCATCAACGACATCCACCCGCAGGCGCAGCACGTGGCCACCAAGGTGTCGCAGTACGATGCTTCCACGCACAAGTTCATGATCAAGCCACCTGCCGGTTCAAATCCCGCCACGGTGAACCCGCAGGCGATCGGCTTTACCAATGGCGCACGTGGCCTCGTACCCTATGACATGGCCAAGATCTACGGTGTGGATCAGCTGCGTAACAGCGGACTGACCGGAACAGGCATCACCATTGCGGTAGTCGAGGACAACTCGATGGTGCCCGCCGACTGGACCAACTTCGTCAGCCAGTTCAGCCTCGGCAGCTACGGCGGCACGTTCACCCAGTTCCAGCCGCAGGCCACCGGTTTCACCAACTGCATCGATCCCACCATTAATTTTCCCGGCGAGGACGACGGCGAGACCTTGCTCGATGCGGAATGGTCGACGGCGATGGCACCCGGCGCAAACATCTGGGTGGCCTCTTGCGACGATTCCAATTCCAACAACTTCTTCGGTGGCGTATTTACCGCGGCGACGAACCTGATCAACGGTACCAGCCGGCCGAACATCATCAGCGCGAGTTACGGCTATGGCGAAGGCTATACCGACGCCGCCAGCAAGACGGCCATCGATCTGATGTGGGCACAGGCGGACGCCGAGGGTATTTCGGTCTTCGTATCGAGCGGTGATTCGGGCTCCAACCCGAGCTTCAACGGGTTCTTCATCAATGGCGTCGGCATTGACGCCAACGCGTTCGGCACCTCACCGAACGACACGGTCGTCGGCGGTACCGATACCGCGGATGTGCTCGATGGCACTACCAAGAAGTACTTCGCCTCGACCTACAACTCGGTCTATGGCTCCGCGCTGTCCTACGTGCCGGAGATTCCCTGGAACCAGTCCTGCGGCAACGAAGTGGCGGCCAAGTCGCTGGGCTTCGCCAGCGCGCTGGCGTTCTGCAAGGAATACATAAAGCTCGACCCCTACGGCTATTACCTGACGTCCGAATCAGGCAGCGGTGGTCCGTCTTCCGTAGACAGCAAGCCGGCGTGGCAGCGGCAGGTACATAACGCGGCCAAGGACCAGTCGCGCGAT
>DASXND010000188.1:0-7083 GCA_036495265.1 Dyella sp. | reverse complement strand
TCGCGCACGCGAATCTGCGTCGGGTCGGTGCGGCCGCCGGCCGAACCCACCGACACCATCGCCAACTTGCGGCGGCGGCACCAGGCGATGGCTTCCAGCTTGACGCGGAAAGCATCGCAGGCATCGAGCACGATGTCGTAGCCGCGATCGAGCAACTCATCCAGCGTCGACGGCGTCAGGAAACGTTCGATCGCATCGATCTTGATCGCCGGATTGATGGCGCGCAGACGCTGCTCGATCACGCCGACCTTGGACTTGCCGTACTGGCCATCCAGCGCATGCAGCTGACGGTTGGTATTGGACACGCACACTTCGTCGGCATCGATCAGGGTGAGGTGACCCACGCCACTGCGTGCCAAGGCCTCCGCCGCCCACGAGCCGACGCCGCCGATACCAATCACGCAGACATGGCTTTGCGCCAACTGCCTGACCGAACCGACACCATAAAGCCGCTCTACGCCCGCGAAGCGCTCGTATGGAAAGGCAACTTCACCTACGGGCGCACCATCAGGCGGATGACGCGCGGCGGCGGAACCGGCCGCACCTTCAGGATGCATCACGGGACATCTTCCAAGATATTGAACATAGGGCATTTTAGCCGTAGTCGGCGGCGACCGCAGCTCACCCACGGCGCGACCACCGAAGTGACCGACAGGTTATGCTTGCCGCCCCTTTGCATTCGCCACCGGAAGTCTCTGCATGCGTGTTGCCATCTCGATCTTGCTGGGACTCGTTATCGGGATCATCGGCACGGTGTCCCTCATGAACACGCTGCACGAACGCAATCCGCTACCCCATGCCGTGATGTCGGTGATGGCACATCACGCGGGCGCGCTGCACACCGCCGTAAGAGCTCAGCGTTGCGATGCCGTGCAAACGCGCCAGCATCTCACTCGACTGCTGGAAACCCAGGCCGATATCAGCGAGGCGTTCCCTGGCGTTGACCAGCCCTTCCTCGATGAGGCGGCCAAGCTGCACGACAAGACCCGGGCCGCCCTGCAGGCCAGCCCGGCCGATTGCGCCGCCTTGGCGGCGGCGATCAAGCCCGTCGACGAGGTCTGTCAGTCCTGCCACCAGCAGTACCGTTAAGCCGCGGCAGAGGACGCGTCAGATCGACACCTTGCCGCGCAGAATCTGCCAATACATCACCCAGTCACCCATCAGGCTGTAGAGCGGATGGGTAAAGGTGGCGGGCCGGTTCTTCTCGAACACGTAGTGCCCGATCCATGCAAAGCCGTAGCCGGCAACCGGCGCCAGCCATAGCCACGCCGCGTTGCGGGTGAGCAAGGCGATGACGATCACCAGCAACACCAGCGTGCTGCCGGCGAAATGCATGCGCCGACAGCGAAGGTCGCTGTGCTCGTTCAAATAAAACGGATAGAACTCGCGAAAGCTGGCATAGCCGGACATGCGGGTGACCGTTGGTGAACTGCCCTCAGGTTAATCCGCCACCCACGCCGATGCATGCGGGCCTGCAACATGCTCACTCGGGCAGCGGAATGTATTCCTTGTCATCACCGATCACCGTACCCATGCGCTGCGCCACCCAGTCAGCCTTGGCCTGCTCGATGCGCTCGCGACTGCTGGATACGAAGTTCCACCACAGGTGACGCTCGCCATCCAGTGGTGCGCCGCCGAACAGCATGACGCGGCTGGCGGTGCGGGCGCGCAGTGGCGGCGCGGTCGGGCCGGTCTGCACGGCCGCCTGCATGGGGGGCACGGTCAGGCCAGCCCACTCGACGTCCCCTTCCGCCACGCACACGCCACGCTCGACATGCTCTTCAGGCCACGACAGTTCGGCACCCGCCTCGAGCTTCGCCTCGATGAAGAACATCGGTGCGAACACCTTCACCGGCGACGCCTGGCCGTAGGCGGTGCCCGCAATCAAGACCAGTTCGGCACCCGGCAAGTTGAGGCGCGGCAACTCCTCTGCGGCATGGTGATGGAACTCCGGCTCCACCTCGGCGTCTTTCTGCGGCAGCGCTACCCATACCTGGATGCCATGCGTGCGCTGCCCACCGCCACGCGCCTCGGGCGGGGTCCGCTCGGAATGCACGATGCCGCGACCCGAGGTCATCCAGTTCACTTCGCCGGGACGGATATCCGCAATGCTGCCAAGGCTGTCGCGATGGCGAATGACCCCCTCGAACAACCAGGTGACGGTCGCCAGCCCGATATGCGGATGCGGCCGCACATCCATGCCCTTGTCCGACAGGAACGTCACCGGTCCCATGTAATCGAAGAACACGAACGGGCCGACATGGCGCGCCTGCAACACCGGCAACAGGCGTCGCACATTGAAGCCATCACCCAGGTCGTGCACACGACCTTCGATCAACATCGGTTGCTGTTCCATGATCCGGCTCCTTGGTTGCCAGGGCGCTGGTTTACCAGGCCCGCTGATACTGTTCCGGCGCTTCGATAGTGATGCCCAACTCTTGCGCCGCACGCCGCGGGAAATAGGGATCACGCAGGCTTTCGCGTGCGATCAGCACCACATCGGCTGCGCCATCGTCGATGATCCTGGCCGCCTGTGTCGATTCGGTGATGAGCCCCACCGCACCCGTGGCGACGTCCGCCTCGCGGCGAATGCGCGCGGCGAACGGCACCTGGTAGCCGGGGGCCACCGGGATCTTCATATGGGGAATCACGCCTCCGCTGGACACGTCGACCAGATCGACGCCCAGCGATTTTACCGCCTTGGCCAGTTGCACGCTCTGCTCGATATCCCAGCCGCCCGCTGCCCAGTCGGTAGCCGAAATGCGCAACCACAGCGGCAGCTGCTGCGGCCACTCTTCACGCACCGCCGCAATCACTTCGCGCACGAGCCGCGTGCGATTTTCGAAACTGCCGCCGTAACCATCCGTGCGATGGTTGCTTAGTGGCGAAAGAAACTGGTGCAGCAGATAACCGTGCGCGCCGTGGATCTCGATCAGCTTGAAACCTGCGGCCAAGGCGCGCTTGGTGGCCGCGCGAAAATCGGCAATGACCTTGGCGATGCCCTGCTCGTCCAGTGCTGCCGGCACGTGCCAGTCGTGGTCGAACGCCAGTGCGGACGGTGCAACCGTTTGCCAGGGGCCTTCGTCGGCCGTGAGCGCCCTGCCGCCCTGCCAGGGGCGTTGGGCACTCGCCTTGCGCCCCGCATGGGCCAGCTGCACCCCGGGAATCGCGCCCTGCGCGGCCAGGAAGCGCGTGATCGGCTGCCATGCGGCCAGTTGCTGCTCGTTCCACAGGCCGACATCGCCCGGGGAAATGCGTCCTTCGGCGGACACCGCCGTCGCCTCGGCGATCACCACGGCAGCACCGCCGACCGCGCGACTGCCCAGATGAACCAGATGCCAGTGATCGGGCATGCCATCGACGGCCGAGTATTGGCACATCGGGGCGATCACCAGTCGGTTGCGCAATACGAGGCTGCGCTGCGTCAGAGGCGCGTAG
Organism: Dyella sp.; assembly: GCA_036495265.1. Classification (GTDB taxonomy): domain Bacteria; phylum Pseudomonadota; class Gammaproteobacteria; order Xanthomonadales; family Rhodanobacteraceae; genus Dyella. The sequence continues at coordinate 3,645 of DASXND010000188.1, read as the reverse complement.
AGGGTCATGGGTCCTGCCTGTGGGGATGTCTGCTACACATGTCGACGCCGAGGACGGGCTTCAAGTGCCTGCGTCCCCCTTCCCCGCAGAGACCCTGTCAAACCAGTCCGCCACTCGGGACGCCACAGGCGCGGGCGCCTGCATCCAGCTGAAGTGATCGGCGGGCCTGCCATCCAGATCAGTCGTCGTCATCACTCGCTGTTCCCGCTGGCTACGGCGCATCTTGTCCAGCAGCCAGGCCAGCGAGGCCTCGGGGGCAAGCCAGTCGTCCTGCAGTCGCAAGGCCAGCACGGGCAGCTCGAGTTCGCCAAGTCGCCGTTCGAAATCCTCGGTCATGCCCTGCGCCGCGTAGCGGCCGGTGTGGCCGCTGCGCGCCCAGTCGGCCATTAGACGGCGGGCTTCATTACCGCCAAAGCCAATCCGCCGCCCGGGAAACCGCCCAAACATCTGCGCCATCAAGGGTACGGCGAGATAGGCAAGGCGTAGGAAAACACCGTAGCGATACTGCTTCCAATAAGGCGATCCGCTCGCCACGATCAGTAGCCTGGCGATCTCATGCGGGTGAAGGCTGGCATACAGCGCGGCGAGTTGGCCGCCGAGGCTGTGTCCGCCCATGGCGTACCGCGCCCGGGGCACATGCCATCGCACGGCGGCAAGGCCGGCTGGCAGGTCATCCTGCAGCAGCTCCCGATAGCCCCAGTCGTGCTGGCGAGCCGCGCGGCGATCGCTCGAACCGATGCCACGCCACTCGTGAATGGCCACGGCCACACCGCGCTCAGCGAGCGCTCGCGCCAGTGGCACATACTGCCGGGCAGACACACCGAGTGCCGGTAGCCAATACAACACGTGGCGAACTTCGCCCGCAGGCATTTGCAGCAGCACCGCCGCCTTCGCTCCGTCCGTGGCGACGGTGGGCAAGGTGATATAGGCCGGCGACGCCAGTGTCGATAATGGAACGGACATTAAGGATGCTCTGATTAATTCTGCGCAGGCGGCATGATGTCCAGAAGGCCCGCAGGGTGTGTTGCGCGGCGCCGGGAAGACTGGCCGTCTTGCCAAGCCGCGCGGCGCAACCTGGGGGCCTTCTGGACATCACCCCATCGCTTTCAATTCAATATGTTGGGGCCGGCTCTGTCTGTCCGCATCCCTTCGGTGCGACGGCTCGACAGACGTCCAGTCTGCCTTCGCCGTCACCCCTGTGGTCTGCGAACAGACAGAGCCGGTGACGCCTGCGCAGAATTAATCAGAGCATCCTTAAGTCACGCTGTGGCCAGGGAGTGTCGCAGGCTAACCAATCCATGCGTCGCGAAAAAGGCCGCAAACGAAAAAGGCCGGCTTGCGCCGGCCTTCATTTCCATCTGTGCGACACGTCAGGCAGGGGCAACTTCATCGGCCTGCAGGCCTTTCTGGCCCTGCACCACTTTGAAGCTCACCTTCTGCCCTTCCTTCAGACTACGGAAACCCGAACCGCTAATAGCCCGGAAATGCACGAAGACATCAGGACCGCTCTCGCGACTGATGAAGCCGAAACCTTTAGCGTCGTTGAACCATTTGACTGTGCCAACTTCACGATCCGACATGACTCACTCCGATCTGACTCGATACTGAGACAAGTCAGCCTCCCCTATGGCCGACGGCTTACTGGGCATGCAGGGATCGGGTGAAGCGATGTGGACTCTCTCGAGTCGCGCACCGGGCACGCACGTGACCGAGCAACCACAGTGAACCAAGCATAACGGATTTCTTTAATGCAAGTGAATGACCCTAATCACTTCACATTTCAAAGACATTTATTTCAAAAATAAAAAAAGCCAGGCATTTCTGCCTGGCTTTTTATTCTTGCGTGTTAGCCGGAATTAAGCGGCCATCACTTCGTCGGCCTGCAGACCCTTCTGGCCCTGCACAACCTTGAAGGAGACCTTCTGGCCTTCCTGCAGGCTCTTGAAGCCATTGCCCTGGATCGCGCGGAAATGCACGAAAACGTCCGGGCCATTGTCACGGCTGATGAAGCCGAAACCCTTGGCGTCGTTGAACCACTTGACGGTACCGATCTGACGATCAGACATATTGAATCACTCCGTAGGATTGAAAGACTCAGCCTGCGCAACATGCGCTGGCCGGCTTACTGGTGTGCTAGGAAACCCTAGGGGTGAGGCGATGAGGCTAGATCGAGATCCGCTGCATCGGGTCACAAAACTCTGGTGACCCCGGCAAACACAGTGAGCGCATCATAGCTGCTTACTGTCTACAACGCGAATAGGCATTTTTCCGAACCTGAATGGATGCCATTGGGTCGGATAAAGGCCTATTTGATTTTCACGCCGTCTTCGCATTTCATCGCAGTTTAACAGACGGGCCTAATCCCCCGTGGCCCATCCGATACATCAAACCGCCACGCCAAGCGCCCAGGATCGGCCGCAGCCTGCGCAGGAGAAGCATCATGACGCCCCGCCATTGCCGCCTCGCATTCTCCGCTTTTCTCGCCGCCGGCCTGTCGCTGGCGGGCTGCGCCAGCAAGCCGCCAACCCGCCCCAACACGGCTCCTGAGACTACGCCCGCCACCAGCGCAGCCTCACAGGGCACGATCAAGACAGGCATTGCCGCCTGTGACGATTACCTGGCCAGCTACGTGGTCTGCCATCGCGCTGCGGCGGTGTTTCCGCCCGATCAGATCGAACATCGCTTCGAGACCATGCGCGCCAGCCTGCTACAGGACTCGCAGGACCCGAAGGTGCGCCCGCTCTTGGGGGCGCGCTGCACGGCGATGGCTGGGCAGCTCAGCCAGATGCTGCATGGGAAATCTTGCACGTCAGTCAGCCCTACCGCTTCTGCTCCCCCCGGCAACCCGCGCTGACGGCGTCGCTCAGGACTCCCGCAGAAGCACGCGCAGGGCCGTCGCCACGTTTGCGGGACGACTGCGCGTTAGGCGAACGGTAGGCGTGCCATGCCATCGTGCCGTGGCCGCGATGGCCTTGGCCACATCGCGAAGCAGGCCCTGGGTCGGCTCGACGCCCGCCTCCAGGAACAAGGCCTTGATCTCGAACACGCCATCACGGCGATGCGCCTTGGCGTCGAGGCGGCCGATCAAGCGGCCACGATGCAGGATCGGCAGCACGTAATAGCCGTAAACGCGCTTAGGTTCCGGCACATAGCATTCGATGGTGTATTCGAACCCAAACAACGCCTGCGCGCGAGCGCGGTCCCACACCACCGGATCGAACGGTGACAACAAGGCCGTGTGCGTGCCGCGCAGCTTGCCTTGCGCGGCCTGTGCCAGCAGATCCGCATGCTCGGGGTGCACGTAGGCTGGAACCTTCCAGTCCGCCACGTGCACGGCGAGCAGGGCTCCACTCGCCACCAGCGGTGCGAGTTCGCGATCCGTAACCGCCGGTTTCAGACGGTAGTAGTCCGCGATCCAGCGCGCCTGGGCGACACCCAAGGCACGCACGCTGTCGAGCATAAAATGCTGGCGCAAGGCGTCGTGGCCCAGCTGCAGGCGATCTGGGTCCATCGGTGGATCGAGCTTGGCCTCGACGCGCTCGCTCAAATCGTAAACGCGCTGGAACCGTTCCCGGCGCGTCACCATCAACTCGCCCATGGCGAACAGTGCCTCCAGCCAACGCTTTTCGGGCTTCCACGACCACC
>DASXND010000187.1:0-4032 GCA_036495265.1 Dyella sp. | reverse complement strand
CTGCGGCACTACGACACGATGTGCAAGGGTCTGACGATGCGCGATGGGTGCCCTAGCGACAGCTGCGCGAGTCAGCGTGCCGGTGCACTGATGACAGAGTGGTTTGCCGCTGAAGTGGCGCATCTGACGTGGCGGGCATTTCGTCCGCGAGAGACAATTTTGCTCTTGCCGTGATCCCCTTGTATCGCCGGGCAGTGACGCCACTTTTGCGGAACAGCGCAACCGCGCACCCCCGCTTTCAGGAGAAGACCCATGCATATTGACTTGACCGGCCGGGTGGCCGTTGTCACCGGATCGACCGCCGGTATTGGCTTGGCGATCGCGCAAGGCCTCGCGGCCGCGGGCGCTCATGTCGTCATTACCGGGCGCACCCAGGCCCGCGTCGACGAGGCCCTCGCCAGCGTACGCGCGAGCGTCGCCGGTGCCACGCTCACCGGTCTGGCTGCTGATCTGGGCACGCTCGATGGCGCACAACGGCTCATTGCGACGATTCCGGATGCGGACATCCTGATCAACAACCTGGGCATCTTCGAGCCGAAGGCGTTCTTCGATATTCCTGACGAGGACTGGTTGCGCTTCTTTGAGGTGAATGTGCTGAGCGGCGTGCGCCTGTCGCGGCATTACGCGCAGGGCATGGCCAAACGCGGCTGGGGACGTATCCAGTTCGTATCCAGCGAATCGGGCCTGCAGATTCCAGCGGAGATGGTGCATTACGGTATGAGCAAGACGGCGCAGCTTGCCGTGTCTCGCGGGCTTGCCGAGTCGCTCGCGGGAACCGGCGTGACGGTCAACGCAATCCTCCCCGGGCCCACCCGCTCGGAAGGCGTCGGCGATTTCTTCAGCAAGATCGCGGCAGAGCAGGGCGTATCGCTCGAGCAGGTCGAGCGCGACTTCATCCAGACGCATCGTCCATCGTCCTTGATCAAGCGGCTGGCGACGGTGGAAGAGGTGGCGAACCTCGCCGTGTATCTGGCCTCGGAACAAGCGTCGGCGACGACCGGCGCCGCCATGCGTGTCGATGGTGGCGTGGTGCGTTCGATCGCCTGATCAGCTCAGTGCTCTGGCGACACGCTCAGGCTGCCCGGCAAGGTGGCCTGAGTCGCTGAATCCCGTTCACCGCGCACGTTTCATCAGCGCGAAAAGAGGCGTCGTCAGCAAGAGGACGATGAGTGCCCTACGGCCCAGCAGATCGGATTGGCCCACCACCACGCCTACGCAGTACAAGCATGCGATCACGCCGGCGACAAGCAGTACCCGCCGTCTTGGCGTTGGTACCTCGATGGTTTGATTGAGACGCCACATCGAAACCACCGAGTAGATGTAGGGAATCGCCATCAACACCACGGTCGCATTGGTGATGATGGAGAATTGCTTGGCAATCGTGGGCGAGGTAGTGAGCGCTAGCAGCGCCGTCATCAAGATCCCGGTGATGACTAGATTGTGGGTGGGCATGCCGAGTTTGTTGGTCACGGCGAACCGGCGCATAAACATGCCGTCGGCGGCGGCGGCCTGGGCAGACTGCGCGACGATGAGGATCCAGCCAACGAGGGCGCCGGCGGCCTTCAGGATGGCCGCCAGCGAGATCACCACGGCCGCCCAGGGGCCAAGCATGATGCGCGCCGCGTCGGCAAACGGGGCCGCCGATTTCTTGAGTTCGTCATTGGGAAGAATGCCCATGATGGCAGTGCAGCAGGACACATAGATCAGCGTTGCAATCACCAGGCCGATAATGGTCGCCAACGGCACGTTGCGATTGGGATTCTCAATGATACCTGCCGAGACGGCGGCGCTCTCGACACCAAGAAAGGCCCATAACGCGATCGACGCGCTTTGGGCTATGGCGGAATGCGCGGGCAAGGCACCCGGATTCCAGCCGGCGCTGAAGACTTCCGGTCGAAACCAAAACCAGCCAAGCACGCCGACAAAGGCGATCGGGAGGATGCCGGCGATCGTGCTGATGGTGGTGAATTCACCAATCGTCTTCGCGCCGCGGGTATTGAGCCAGATGAAGAGCCAGATCACGGCGGCCGTGCAGACATTCGCCAGCCACGGGTTCTCCAGTTTCGGAAAGAACTCCCCCAGGTAGCCGGTAACCGATATCGCAATAGCCACATTGCCGATCACGTTCGCGCCCCAGTAAAGCATGTTGGTCTGGAAGGCGGCGAACGGGCCCATATGGTCGCGCGCGTAGGCGTAGGGGCCACCGGCCTGCGGCTCGACCATGCCCAAGTGCGCGAACACCAGGCCAAGCGCACTGGCTCCGATGGCCGAGATGATCCAGCCGTAGATCGAAATGCTGCCGATGTTGGCCAGGCTGGAAGGAAGCAGGAACACGCCCGTGCCGACCATATTCGCCACCACGAGCGACGATGCGCCGAGCAAACCCATCTTCTTTGCCTGTACCGCCGCCATGGATATCTCCCGAGTCGGTGCGCGCCGTTGTGATCAATGCTTTTTGTGGTTCTTGCTCCCCTTGGCAGGCGCCGTTTTCTCCACGATCACGCGCACCCACATGTCGCCATGGGCATCGGCGTGGACGTTTTGTACTTCGCGACCAAAGCCTGGGAAGCGCCTGCCGTATGCCTCGACCGACTTGAGAAACTGCACGATCGGCCCGCCCTTGGCGTCGACGCGCTCGCCAGGCATCAAGACGGGAATGCCCGGTGGATACGGCACGATCATCAAGGCGGCCAGGCGGCCCGGTAGATCACCAATGCGAATCTCTTCGGTCTCGCCGTGGATCAGCTTCTGGTAGGCCTCTGACGGCGTCAGCACCTGTTCGGAAAGCACTTCACCGGCCTCGTTTGCCATGGCCTGCAAATCGAGATCTGTCATGACCTTGTGCATCTCGTCGCAAAGTTGCGGCAGCGTCATCTCGCGGTAGCGCTCAGGATAGGCCTGGACGAGGTCGGGCAAGGCTTCTTCCAGGCTGGCATCGCGATCGTACAGACGCTTGAAGGCGAGCAGCGTCTCGAGCAAGGTGCCCCATTTGCCTTGCGTCGTGCCCACCGAGAACAGGACCAGGACGGTGTAGTCACCGGTACGAGCGATCGCTTGCCGGCGTGCATCCAAAAACTTGGTGAGAATCGCGCCTGGTATGCCACGCTTGGCGAGTCGGCCCTGTGCATCGGTTCCCGGACAAACGATGGTGACCTTGGTGGGATCGAGCATGCAGAAATCATCGGCGACGACATCATCAGGCAGGCCGTGCCAGGTCTCGCCAACCCGCAGCGTCCAGCATTTGGGATCGTTCGCCAGGGCCTCGGCCGATGCCGAAGAAAACTCCACGCTTTTGCCACCGACCTTGACCATGTCGGGTTGGAAGAGCGAGAAGAACCATTCATCGTCCTTCTTCAAACGCTTGGCCACCGATGCCACGGCCTGCCGGAACTCGACCGCGTAGCCGACGGTTTCGCGCAGCAGGGCGCTGCCAGTCGGCTCATCCATCATGGCCGTGGCGATGTCGAGGGATGCGATCAAGGGATAGAACGGCGACGTCGTGCCGTGCATCATGAACGCTTCCTTGAGCGGCGACCACGCCAGCTCGCCACGCTTGCTGTTGCTGACGTGAATATACGAAGCCATCGAAAACGCGGGCAGCATCTTGTGCGTCGACTGTACCGCAAACACCGTCGGGCGGTTTTTCATGTCCTTCGGGATGCCCATCGCATAGCGATGCTCGTAGATCGGGTGAAACTTGCCGTAGGCATACCACGCCTCATCGAAGTGCACGCGAGGCACGCTCTCCGCGAGCAGTTCGGCCACCTTGTCGACGTTGTAGAGAAGGCCGTCATAGGTCGGGTTGGTGACCACGGCGTAGACCGGTTCCTTGGAGCGGGCGTCGGCCGCCAGCGGTGACTTGGCGATCAGGGAGCGAATATGTTCCTTGCTGAAACGCTTCGGTGGTATGAGCCCGATCATGCCCAGGCCATTGCGGCTCGGTTGAAAGTACACCGGTCGTGCGCCGGACAGCGTCATCGCGTGATTGAGCGACTTGTGGCAATTGCGATCGGCGATCACCATTTCGTTCGC